>JBAYPL010000224.1:0-4807 GCA_041677745.1 Kapaibacterium sp. (SeqCode) | reverse complement strand
TGTGAAAGACATAAAGAACTCAAATTTGAAGCTGTAGTAGCAAATCCTCCATATAGTGCAAAATGGAGCGGTGACACTAAATTTCTAGATGATGAACGATTCAGTGCATATGGTAGACTTGCACCAGCATCAAAAGCTGATTATGCATTTGTTCAGCACATGATTCATCACTTAGATGATAATGGGACAATGGCAGTTGTATTACCTCATGGTGTGCTTTTTAGAGGTGCAGCTGAAGATGTCATTAGAAAGTATTTGATTAAGAATAAAAACTATTTGGATGCAGTGATTGGATTACCTGCAAACATATTCTTTGGAACATCAATTCCAACAACAATTTTAGTCTTTAAGAAATGTAAGACAAATACAGATGTTTTATTTATTGATGCATCAAATGATTTTAAAAAGGAAAAGAACCAAAATATCTTATTACCCGAGCACATCGATAAAATAGTGGAAACATATAGCGAAAGAAAAGAAATAGAGAAATATTCTCATGTAGCTAGTTTGAAAGAGATTAAAGATAATGATTACAACCTAAATATTCCTAGATATGTCGATACATTCGAGGAAGAAGAGCAGATAGATTTGAATCAAGTTAGATCAAAATTGATTGAAGTTGATCATGAAATCGATGAAATTACAAAAAAGATTAATCAGTATTTAAAAGAGCTTGGAGAACCTGAACTTAAGTAAGGAAATCCTTTGAAAGAAGGTTCATGATGGAAAAACTAAGATTTAAAAATAGCCACGGAGAATACTCAGAAATCAAATCTGCATATCTGGGTGAAGTTGCACAGATTAAGACTGGTGATTTGAATGTTCAAGATTCTTCTGTGAATGGAGCTTATCCATTCTTCGATCGATCTGTTGATATCAAAAGATTGGATGTATACTCGTATGACAAAGAGGCAATTATCTATCCAGGAGAGGGGTCTGAATTTTATCCACGATTGTATAGAGGTAAATTTGCATTACACCAAAGAGCATATGCTATTTTTGACTTTAATGCAGACGTCAATTTAGATTATATATATCAATATCTAAAGACAAAGAATAAGCACTTTTTAACAACAGCGGTAGGAAGCACAGTAAAATCGTTACGTATGGATTGTTTTGAGAAATGTGAGATAAAATTACCTGAATATAATGAACAAGAAAAGATTGGCGGATTCCTTAGTTCTTTTGATGAACTTATTCAGAAGCAACAAGAAAAGATTGGCTTGCTGAAAGAACTTAAAAAAGGATATTTGCAACAAATGTTTCCGGTTAAAGGATCAAATATACCTAAGATTAGATTCAAAGGATTTACTGAAGCTTGGGAACAGCGTAAAGTTTCTGAGATAACTTCATTTCATAAACAGGGGTATTATACAACTGAATCATATAGTGATACGAAGAAATATTATTTATTAAGAGGGACAGATTTTTCACAAAATTCGTTAATATTAAAAGATACTCCTAAAATTGATGCATCTGAAAAAGATTATCAAGCATTCAAAGTTGAAATAGGTGATTTTTTAATAGTCCGGAGCGGTACCGTCGGTACATATGGAATAGTATATGACGATATACCGGCAATTTTTGGATCATATTTAATAAACTTTCGATTTGATCAGTCTATTGTTATGAATGAGTTTTTCGGATTGTTTTATCAATCACATTTGTTTAGGAGTCAATTATCTAAAATAATACAACAGTCAGCAAATACTAATATTAATGCGGAAAATATTAAGTCAACTTCAATTCAACTTCCTTTATTACAAGAACAAAGGAAGATTAGTATATTTTTAGAGTCGATTGACAAACTTATCACCCTTCATCAGCATAAGCTTGAAAAACTAGAAGAAATGAAGAAGGGATACATGCAAAGACTGTTCATATAATGTGTGCCTTAATAATGAATTTGTATTTAAAGGGGGAATTAATATCAGTACATTACTTGAGAGCTTAAAAGATAACAAAAAATGGTATCCGCAAAGTATAACAGAATATGAAGAATCTATTAAGTTTGATGTTAATTATAGTCAAAGAATTCTTAAGAAAAATTTTGCTTATAATATGCAATATGTCGAATACTTAGAAGCTCAACTGGAAGAATTTAAGTTATCTTCGGTTCTATATAAAATGACATATAAGGCGTATGTCATTTCAGTAACGAGTGTAATTGAATTGATATTCTATGTGCTTATACGAAAAAATAATCTATTAAATATGTGTGAGTGGGAAGAAGAAATTCAACTTATATCTAATGAAAAAAAGCAACAAGAAAATTCTTATAAAGCGATAACACATTTGTTAAAAAAGGTAGATAAATATGAAGAAGTGATGATTTTTGATACACTTATTAAAAAAGTTAGGGACAATAAACTTCTTAGCGTTTCAAAAGATACGTTTAAATTAATAGAGGAATTGAGAAAATTGCGTAATAAAATCCACATTCAAAATGGTACGAATACAACTGATCATGATTATAATAATTTTTCTTTAGATGATGTAAATGTTGCTAGAAAGGTATTGTTTGAGATATTGACATCAAAGGAAATATGTCGCAATAAAAATGTGTTTGATTTCCTAAATAAAAGCATTAAATGAGAGAAACTTACAGTTTTTTTGATTTTGCATCAATAGGTGTTCAAGCAGCATCCAAGATCTTACAAATCAAAGAACCAAGCATATATTTCAACAAATCAACTGACTTTTCAAATCCAAATATCTCTAGTTTCTACCATAAATCAACCCATTCAATCGTATTCAATGAGGATTGGGCTGCACAAGTGGATGAACTAGAGATCATCGTGACATGCTTCCATGAGACAAGACATGCATATCAATATCACTGCATCAAAACAAACTCAATCGAAGATGAGGAGACCATCAAGATATGGAAGAGAGAATTTGAAGGATACAATAAACCATCAAACACAAATGATTCAAAGAATGATGAGGCATACTTAAAACAAGCAATCGAGATTGATGCGATTGCTTTTGCATACCATCATATGAAAGAGTTGTTTGATGTTAAAGTGAAGATTCCAGAAGAAATCAATTAACGTGTCATATCAAAAGTTCATCAATTTATAGATAAGAGTATAGGAAGCAATATAAAATAGATAATGGTTAAGTTATTACATTTGTGGATTTTCATTTGCAATTGAAATGGCAAACCGGAATAAATTGCAAACATTAATATAAATAAAACATCACAAATGTTATAATGTATACAAATTCGGTGAACTTTTACCATAAAAATCTATCAGAAATTAGATGTATTTTTTTGAGTGAGTACTATACATCAAATCGATAAATATTGACATTTAAATATAAAATTATACTTTACTAACAGAATTATTTAATCTACCATATGAATGATACTTAGTTGGAAAGGGGGGGCATTTTTGTCAATAAAAACAGAATTACTCAGTTTCATCAAATATAAATACGCAAATTTGTATGATGAAATTGAGTTGATTGAATTGAGTAATATATATTGGAGTTTTATATGTAACGCAAGCGGTAAAAGTCGAAGATCACTATTTAACATTGTCCAAAAAGTAGATTTATATTCAAATCATCAGTCATATTTGTCTGTTTTGAGGCAAGTGAAGAGCTTGCTGAGTAATCAAAATTACTTATTTTTAAGGTTTAAGCAAAACCCTGATTCGAGCTCTAACAAGTTAATAAGCCAATTATGTTCAAATGGGGTCATTGGCAAGAAGAAAGTTATTGACCCAGAACAATTGTGTAATTATGACAAAAACCACACTATTGTTTTAATTGATGATATTATTGCCACGGGTGAAACTATGATGAGAGTTATCTCGAGTAACTTATCCAACTATAATGTAGTTGTTATATGCCACACAATAACCATGTCAGCAATCCATCATTTAGAAACCAATTCAAATGTAGTTATTATGAAATCAAAAAGCATCATTTTAAATAGTTATAAAGATAAAAATTTAGATCACTATGATTTAGGCATAGTTAATAACATTTGTGAAAGTTGCTCTAGTGAAATGTATAAGTTTGGAAGGGGAAATCTTGGCTTAATGGTATCATATGAAGGGGTAACACCAAATAATAGTATTTCAATGCTTTGGTACTCTGATTTTTTATATCCCAATGAGTCATGGATACCGTTATTTGACAGAGATGTACATTTTTCATCAATGGATGAAATACATGTGCATATTTTTACCGAAAATCTGAGTGAAATTATAGATTATCATCGCAGGTATGTAAAATATATTGATTTAAGAGTATTTTTATTAGCGCTAGCTTTAAGGTTAAGAATCTATGATTTAGATAAAACATCAAAAATTATAGGTTATGAAACAGATGGTGAAATATTTGAAGATATTAATATACTAATTGCGAAGCGTTTGATTGAAAAGAACGAGCAAGACATTGTTTTACAAGGAAAACTGCTTATAGATACAGGCAAGATTGTTAAAAATATTGTAAGTGTTGAAAAAGTAAAAAGAGGATTTAGATAAGTATAAGTTATCATCACTAGGATCGCCTTTGAGTATAAGGCATAGTGATTAGGTATTTATAGAATCACTTTTATATTGTATCTCCTTCAAATAGTTATCATGAGATACAATATAAATGTGTGTGGTGGGTGGGTGCAAATGCATCCCACACTCACATCCCACCCACATTAGCGTAAAACGAAATATGTTACAAGCTAGTGATGATAACTTAATATTAAGGAGTAAAAAATGAAGTATAAAACGGTTACCTATAATGAGCGAAAATCAGAAATTCCAGATTTAGAAAGTGCGCTTCAAATAGCACATTT
>JBAYPL010000223.1:0-4815 GCA_041677745.1 Kapaibacterium sp. (SeqCode) | reverse complement strand
TCGTGCATAGCTATATTATAGCCCTTGTAATCCATGCCATTTTCTCCAATTCTTGAACGTAAGCGTGCTTTTTCACCTTTCATTTGAGCTCCCCAAGCATGTCCTGCTCCTCTTGATGCATCCACTGCTATTTTGTCCGACAAATAAGCAGCCCGTTCAGGTGTAAAACCTAATTTGACTAATATGTTAGGCAAATCATTATGGAAAGCAAGATTGTCAGGATACTTTTTGGTGGTGATTGAACTTAATTCCGAGTCGGGAATTGAACTTCGAGATTTAAACCCATCATACCAAATATCAAATGGTTCAAGTTTTCTGCCTAATCTTTGTTCAATCAATTTGCCCACTTTCTTTGTCTGTTCAGATGAAATTAATTCTATGAAGATTTGCTCTACTTCTTCGAAAGGCATCTCCATTTCCTGATTAAATTTCCTGTCAATGTATGTAGGATAGAAAGGATTATAGGTATCCATTGCAGAGAGCAACTTAAAATTATCAAGCAAATATTGATAACGTGTATCAGGTTCACGCTCGGCTGCTTTTTCTTTTCCATCAACAATTATGTTGTTGCTTACAGGATTCCATTTTAATTCAGGGTTGTTGATAACGTCTTTAGGAATTTCCTGATTAATAATTCTTTTCATTATGCTATAGATGATTCTTTGCTTGGATAATCCTTTATCAGAATTATAGTTTGATTTTAGTTCATCACGCAAGTTCCAATGAGATATCAACTTCATACCTTCGGGGAAAGTTGCGTTTCCTTCGGGGTCAATTATATTTGCCATATAAATATTATAATTAGCAATATAATGATCACAAAGATTGTTCAAACTCCCAAACTTCATCATTAGTGATGCCGGTACGCGAGATGTGAATATGTCGCCGGCGCGTGCATAAGCCCACTGCCTCGGATTCCAAGTACTTCCCGATGAATTTTTCTCGTCCAAATTGTAATGAGTAAAATTCAACAGAATGTAGAATGCAATTTTATTCTGATAAAGATCATCTTGTAAGTTTGATGCCGGCTCATATCCGCCAAACATCAAATCCAGAGAATTAATTTCTCCTTCATCTATATGCAAAGGAAACTTTAAACTCAAACTTATTTTGTTAAAGTGACCGTTTAGGATTTCGAAATTCCGCTGGATGCTAGTAAAAGCCATGTCTAACTCGGCTTTGGAATTGATGAAATTTTCAACACAAAATTTGTTAAATTCCTCTTCGTTACCGTCTTCAACTGTCCAAAAACCGGCAGTTTGTTTTACTCCTGACTCAATTCTTTGTTTGTCAGGCGTATCAAATTTTGACTCTATATCCTTAATTGTCTTGTTAATAATTAAATCGGATATGAATCTTTGCTGCACTTTCTTTTCAAGCTGTTCATCAGCTATTTTCTTATCCATACCGCACGAAATCATCATCATACCGATCAACATAAAGCAAATACCTTTCATTTTTTTAAATTCCAAATAGTTATGAATAATTTTTTACAAAATTAACCAATTTCGACAATATTTAATAGAAATAACATATTTTAATCAACTTATTTATAATTTTGGTTAAGGTTTTCTTTGTAAATTGTTTGAATTACTTATTTTCAGAAATAATTTAATCAAAAGTTTTTATAACAAATATATTTCAAAAATTTTTTTGTCAAATATTAAAATATCACTATTATTGACTATTTTTGTAGTTGTAACTAAATTTAACCTTAATGAAATCAAGAATTATGATTGTAATGAAATTCGGCGGAACATCGGTTAAAGATGCAGAAGCCATAAAAAGAACAGTCAACATTGTAAAAAACAGACAGAGTTCATCATTTGTTATCTTGTCGGCTCTATCAGGGGTAACTGATAATCTTATTGAAATTTGTAATTACCTGGAAAATCGAAAACCTCAAGATGCAGAAAGAATATTAGAACATATCCGGAGCAGACACGTTAAGCTTTCAGATGAACTGGGTGTTGCCTCGGTATGTACTTCATACATAAATGCAATATGTGATGAATTATTGAGAGTAATTTTTGCACTGGATGTAATTGGTGAAATTTCCGCTAAATCTAAAGACATGATTTTTGCAACAGGTGAACTTTTGTCATCATTTATTGTAGCTGAGTATGCAAAATCACAAATTGATTCACTTGTTTTTGTTGATACTCGCAATCTTATTTGCACTGACAGTAATTTCAATTGTGCAGAAGTTGATATTAATAATTCCAAAAGTAAAATCTTTGACTTTCTAACCGAATATGGGAAAGATTATGATGTGTTTGTCGCTGGCGGGTTTATTGCTGCTGACCATAGTGGCTCTACAACAACATTGGGACGTGGAGGCTCAGACTATTCTGCTGCAATAATTGCAGAATGTATAAATGCCGACAGACTCGAAATTTGGACGGATGTGGACGGTATTTTAACATCCGACCCAAGACTTATTGAAAACGCTATGCTTCTAAAGGAAATCTCTTATGCCGAAGCAGCAGAGTTGTCATTTTTCGGTGCTAAAGTATTACACCCCAAAACCATACATCCTGCTGTAGAAGCGAATATCCCGGTTTATGTACTGAATTCTTACAAACCTGATGGCAAAGGAACCTTGATATCCAATAATTCACCTTACAGCAAAATGATTAAAGCGATTGCTTTCAGAAGAAATATTACTATTATCAATATTTCTTCTAACAGAATGCTGGGAGCTTATGGTTTTTTGGCGAAGGTTTTTGACGTATTTTTGATGAATGAAACCTCCGTAGATCTGGTTACTACTTCCGAAGTCAGTATTTCTTTGACAATTGACGATGACTCAAATTTAAGTAATATAATTAATGATTTAAGTACTTTTGCTACAATTGATGTTTGGCGTAATAAAGCGATTATTTCGGTTGTAGGAGAAGGTATACGTGAAACGGCAGGCATTGCAGCAAAATTTTTCGGTGCTTTAAGCGGATTAAATATTTCGATGATAAGTATGGGAGCTTCCGAAGTAAATTTGAGCATTGTCCTTGATGAAAGCATACTTGAAAGTGCGGTTCAGCTACTTCATAAGGAATTTTTTGAATCAAGTAATTTACACGACCTATTTGTTAAATTGAATTTGGAGAGAACATGAATAAAATTGGAAATCATGATATAAAAGAATTGTCTCTTGACTATGGTACTCCACTTTACGTCTATGATAGTCAAGTTATTGAGGATAACTATAATAAGCTGAAATCAAGTTTCGACAAATATTACCCCAATACTAAAGTACATTACAGTGTTAAAGCTAACAGTAATTTGAACATACTTCAAATTTTTAAAGACATAGGTTGCGGTGTTGATTGCTCTTCACCTTTTGAACTTTTACTTTCAAAAAAGATTGGTTTTGATGACGATAAAATTTTATATACCGGCAATTATGAAAGTTTAAGCGATTTCAGCCACTTAACTGATTATAACATCAAAGTAAATCTTGACGATATATCTTCCTTCAAACGTATGAACCAGGTTTATCAGCCGGATGTTATTTCTTTCAGAATTAATCCGGGTATCGGCAAAGGCGGTTATGAAGGGATTACGACCGGCGGTACGGATGCAAAATTCGGTGTTCCGTATGAGAAGGCTGTACATGCATATCAGCTTGCAAAAGATAATAATTATAAAAAGTTTGGAATTCACATGATGACAGGTTCGAACAACTTGGAACCCTACTATTTCGCACAAGTTGTCGAAAAGCTGATGATGATCGCAGGTAATATATTCAATCAAATCGGTTCAAAGCCGGAATATGTTGACATTGGCGGTGGATTCGGCATTCCTTACGAAGTTGACGAGCCCGAGCTCGATATTGACTTGACCGCAAAGCTGGTAACCGAAATATTTCTCGAGAAATGTAATAAATACGGCTTTGGAGAGCCGGAATTATTGCTCGAGCCCGGGCGTTATTTGATTGGAAATGCCGGCTATCTGCTCACGAAAGTTACGGGTATTAAAAATTCATACAAAAATTTTGTAGGAGTTGATTCCGGTATGAGTACTCTCATAAGACCGGCATTATATGGTGCAAAACATCGTGTTGATGTTTACGGTAAGGAGATTCCGGATTGGAATGTTAATATCTGCGGGCAGATATGTGAAAATTCCGATATTTTTGCACGAAATGTGTTTCTGCCATCGGTAGAAGAAGGTGATATACTTATTATTCGAGATGCCGGAGCTTACGGATTTGTAATGTCCTCGAATTATAACAATCGTCCGAGACCTGCGGAAGTTTTGGTAAAAGGCGACGAGGTATCATTAATCAGACGCAGAGAAACTTTCGAAGACATGGTCAGATTCTTTGATTTATAAAAAATGTATTACTCATGCCATACGGTTAACAAGACTTCCGAAGTCTTCGAGAACTTCGGAAGTCTTAAACAATTAAGTCTCCCACGGCATTGCAAATTTTGGTATAATATGTGAATTACATAATTCTTTTGTTTCGAGACATAATTTGCAAACATCAATAACCTTTTCCATCACACTTCTCCTTCCACAATCTTAATAACAATAGTAATTGGGTTTTGGGTTTCGGGTTTCGGGATTACGGGCTTGGTGTTAGGGTTTCGGGATTCGAAATTAGAGTTTGGAAATAATCCCATCGGGATTGAATATCTGTAACAAAATGATTCTGAGCTCGGGGATAGGAATTTGGGGTTTGGGGTTAGGAAATAGGGGCTAGGGGTTGGAAATAATCCCATCGGGATTGAATATCTGTAACAAAATGATTCTGAGCTCGGGGATAGGAATTTGGGGTTTGGGGTTAGGAAATAGGGGCTAGGGGTTGGA
>JBAYPL010000222.1:0-4855 GCA_041677745.1 Kapaibacterium sp. (SeqCode) | reverse complement strand
TCATGATATAACCCAAATCCCTCTGTCACTGTGTGACATCTCCCTTTTAAAAAGGAGAAAGAAAACCAAATTCCCAAATATCCTCTTTCCCCCTTTACTTAAATGGGTTAGGGGGATTCACTTTAACTTCACATCTTCACAAACTTCTCTACCTTATCACCAATTCTGATGAAGTACACTCCTGCGGGCAGATGAGAAATATCAATTCTATTGTTACCGTCAATCAAGGATGATTGACCTACTTCTATTCCCAACACATCAATGATTTGCACTTTGTCGCCTTCTGCAAAGGGCTGAAGCCCTTTGTTGCTGAATTGAATTGTGATGAAATCGGAAGTGGGGTTGGGGTAAACAGGTATATCAGAAATTTCACTTTCTTCTACATTTACAGGAGAAAATGATACACCGCCTTCCTTAAATATATTTAATCCGGTAAAACTACCAAATTGTATTACTCCTAACCATTTATTATTGTGAGAATCTACATAAATACAAGTTATTGTATTACCCATTAATTCGGAGTTTGTTCTTAAATAATTTGTAAAAGTATTACCGTCATATTTGAAAACGCCTGTAGGTCCTGATGAAAAAAACCAGATGTTATCTTCTAAATCTATATCAAGATTTAATATGCTTTTTACCGTTATATTCGAATTGTCATCATTTAATAAGGTCCAATTCTGATTATCATATTTAACTAAGCCAATATCCGTTGCCAACCACAAATTATCTTGACTGTCAAATTTTATATTTCTTATATCATTGGTTGGTACCTCTGAATTGTTTACATCAAAAACTATCCACTCATCATTTTCAAATTTAGCAATGCCACCTTGATATATAGAGATCCAGACATTATTTTTGCTGTCAAAGTTTATGCTTGAAACATAAAGGAATAATCCGGAAGGTAAATTGGAATTTTCTGAATTATATATTGTAGTTTGAGTACCATCAAACTTAATTATTGTTCCATAAGACATACCAAACCAAATATTTCCTTGATCATCAGTTTTCATTGACCTGATATTAGTAGATGGGAATCCCAAAGTCTTTAAATCTTCTGGTGTCCATGTAGTCAATGTTGTGCCGTCATATTTCGAAAGTCCCATTTCTCCTTGTAAAGGACCCATACTCCCAACAATCCAAAGATAGCCCTCGCTGTCCAAATCAAGTAGTGTAATACGACTTTTTAAAGATATTTTACCTACAATTGATTCTGAAGATTTTTGGAATTGTAGAATTTCAGGATATAGTGAATTATATGGTGGATTTGTAGTACCAATCCATATAAATTCGTCATTTTCAACAATCACTTCAACACCCTCCGAAATCGAAATATTCATCCAATCCGGATTTCCAGCTTTGATTATAGAGCTGGTAGATATGCTAAATGCAATAATGAAAATTGCAATTAAAGCATGTTTAATTATTTGTAAATACATTTTCATAATTTATCCTTTTTATATTATTTAAAAAATTTTCTTTTTCGAAACTCCCGGAATCTACCTCTAATAATTTTGGAATTAGGGGGGATTTGGCTTTCTACATCTTCACAAACTTCTCCACCATTCCGCCTATTTTCACAAAATACACACCTGCGGGCAATCCTGACACATCAATTCTTACCCCTTCTCCATTAATGGAGAGGGCTGGGGTGAGGTCTTTGATTTCAATTCCAAGTATATCAAATATCTGCACTTTATCGCTTTCTGCAAAGGGCTGAAGCCCTTTGTTGTTAAATTGAATTGTGATGAACTCACTCGCTGGGTTGGGAGTTACGATTAATCCGGGATTTAATTCATTCTCATTAACTCCGGCTACTATTCCTTTTGGAATAACAGTAACTTTTATTGTGTCGGTAGAAACAGGATTACAGTTGTTATCGTGTCTTGACAAAGCAAAATAATATCCATCATCACTAAAATCAATATCTTTAACATAATAATAATACAAACCATAATCCGGTACACCTGTATATACTTCTTTCGGCTCAGAGTCTAATGTTTTCATATAATATATTGTAAAATAGACATCCATTTTATAAGGGTCATCATTGATAAATGAAATATTAAATATAGTGTCTTTATCACCGTTATAAACTGTCCGGTTTTCCGGCTCTCTGCGTAACATTGGCATTAAGTCCAAATAAACATCGTAGCAGCAAAAAATCGCCTCCCAACCCTTTGCAGAATCTTGATTTCTTATCATCAAACCTTTTTGACTTGTACTAATTTGGTCACGCCACAAAATAATTAATGAACTTCCTTTTACAATTTCATACATATTTGAAAATAAAGTATAATTATAATTATATATTACTGTTGAATCTTTATGTAAATACAACGGAGCTTTTAAATATCCTGCTCCATTACTTTCCTTGAAAAAATATAACCAAAAATAATCAAGTTTAATATTGTCTTTTTTATTTATATAATCAATTTGGAAATACATTGTATCAGTTTCACATAAATGCTGTTTCTGGTTATACGGGTCGCAAAGATTCTCAGTTTTTACACTGACAGTATCAGAGTAAACCACACCACACTCATTATGAGCTATAACCCAATACTTTGCATTATCATCTCTTTCGACATCAAAATTAAGATAATAAATATCTCCTAAATGCCAAACAGTTTCATCAGAATTCAGAGTGGATATTTTAAGGTTATCTTTGTAAATATCAAACTGTACAGGTATTGCATTATTTATATAAAAAAGTACAAGTCTTACATCTTTTGTCCAACCTGATACTACATTCCTTTTCTGTTCTTTATCCAATTGGTCTGTATTAAATCTGAGTGTATCGGCACGAAAACATACTAATTCCGGTTCTCTGCCTACATTTAATTTTACTTCATTTGAAAAAACACTGTAAGTGGTTCCTTTAATTTTTGCTTCAATTTTATATCTGCCTGAATCTTCTACCGAAATAGGATTAAATACGAGTTCATCGGTGTAAATACCTTTTAAATTCTGTTTAAAATAAATCAGTTTGCCATCTTTATACCACTTGTATTCCAATTTATGATTTTTGGGATTGTTAATATTTGCTTTTAGCGAATGGTTCATTCCGTCGCAGGCATCCAAATCTTCTATGCTAAGATTTAATTCAAACTCAATGAGATTTTTTATAACGATTGCAGTACTTGTTGATACCGTTCCGCATTTGCCTTCAATTGTTGCAAAAAATTTTGTCGTGTCGGGTAAAGTGTTCAGATTGATACTTAATCTGTTTGTTTTGGTGCCGCTGTAAATATTGTCATTTTCAAGTGGAATGTGAATATTATCATTGACTCTGAACCACTGGATTTTGACATATTCACCTTTTTGAATTGCTTCTTCAATTGAAATACCGTTTATATGTGCTTCAAAATTCAGAAACGCATTTCCGTCATAAGTGCTGCTCTTTACATCCTCCGGTTCGCTGCTGATTGAAGTAGGACGCAGAGCATATACTGAAGCAGAGCGAGAATCAACTGATTCAGAGCCATCTTCCAATGACACTCTGCAAAAATATAAGCCCGAATGATTATGATTTAATGATTGAAATTTCAAAACAGGAAGCTCTTCTTCAAAAAGTTTATCGCCATCTTTAAACCATTGGTAAAACAATTTACCTCCCGATTTCGATTCTGCATTTACAAATATACTTGCAGATTCACCAACACATTGACTTAAAGAAACAGGGTGTGTTGTGAGAATAATTTCCTGCGAAAATAAATTAATACTGTATATCGCTAATAAAACTAGTATATATTTTAACACAATATATCTCCTAAAATTTAAATTTGAATTATCATTTATTGTAATGACAAATGAACATCGAAAACGTTACATAAAAGTTGATTTTTTTTCATTCATCCGAAGATTTTAAGTCTTCGGATGAATTTATTGTTATAAGCTTCACAGAAAATGGCTTACTTGATTAAGTTAAAAGTCCCGCTAATTTTTGAAACTCCATTTAGCTTAATCACATATTTATAATTGCCACTGATGAATTTTGTTAAGTCCAGATGCACTTGAATATCAACATCTTGCTTTTGAAATGTTTTTGACAACATTAAATTACCTGTAATATCAAAAATTTCTAATAAATGTTCACCTTCAGACTCTGATTTCAGCTCAATGTTAAGGTATCCGTCGGTTGGATTAGGATATACACTTGCTTTATAGCCCGTTAACTGATTTATGTTATCCTGAATACCTGATAGTTGCTGTAAATGCAATGGTTCACACACTGCGATACATTCTCCACTTTCACAATATGGATTTAAACTCCACTGTGTCACAAGTACAGGGGCTTGTATATTTCCAAATTCATCTTTACAAATTTTCCAAATCTCTTTACAGCACTGTGACTCATCGCAAGGCAGTAACCTTGTAGGCTCAGATGGCGAAGCACTTTCATTTTTCCAGCAACTTGAATAGTTGATAGAAAAATTTATCGAACAGCTATCTGGAAGTAATGATGTAGCACATATTTTAAACTTCGCTTCTTCAAGCATAACTGCTGCCATTGCAGCATGTGTCATATCATACATATTAACACATGTCCAGCAACTTGGTGGGCATCCTACACATCCTATTGCGTCTAATTTGAAATCACACCATACTATTGGAGCTATTTCAGGGCAATTTATAAAGCGGTAAGACCAATAAGCAACAAAGGTACATCCTGATGAGCAGCCAGGTATTGTAAATGGTGTTGAGCCTGTACTTTGCCATGGTATATCTTCACAAACCATTTTGCAATCATCATAAGCTTTTGAATTTGTTGTCAGGATTAACATTGAAAGTAGTATCAGTATAATCAAAATATTCTTCATTTTAAAATCCTTTTTTAAATTGTACAAAT
>JBAYPL010000221.1:0-4869 GCA_041677745.1 Kapaibacterium sp. (SeqCode) | reverse complement strand
TAATTACCTGCAACATTTCAATTTCGTGGTAAATGGAATGTACTGGGATGAGCGTTACCCAAGAATAATAAGTAAAGAAAATCTCAAAGCACTGACTGAATCCGAACAGTTGAAATTATGTGTTATCGGTGATATTACATGTGACCCGAACGGCTCGGTAGAATGCACACATAAGGGTACGGAGATAGAAGATCCGGTTTTTGTGTATAATCCAGTAGATGGTAGCCATAACATGGGATTCAAGGGAGAAGGAGTTTGTGTTATGGCAGTTGATATTTTGCCAAGCGAACTGCCGAGAGAATCATCAGAAGCATTTTCAGGAGTATTAAGTAAATTTATCTTGGAAATTGCTGATTGTGATTTTAATGCAGACCTTACGGAAATAGTTTTATCAAAGCCTATAAAAAGAGCCTTGATACTACATAATGGAGTCCTTACGCCGGACTATGAATATATTGGCGAGTTTTTGTAACAAATAAAATTTGAAGTGAAAGCGAAATGAAACGAATCTTAATTTTAGGTGCCGGACTTGCGGCATCAACACTCATTGAGTATTTACTCAATGTCAGTCAAAAATATAATTTTAAAGTTGTGGTTACAGCCTTAGAGCTTGAGCAGGCAGAAAGAAAGCTCAAAAATCATCCTAACGGTGAAGCAAGAATATTTGATATTGCTGATTTAGGCAGTCTCACTGAGTTGGTAAGTGAAAGTGATATTGTTATTTCCTTACTTCCGGCTGCTTTTCACCCTTTGGTTGCACGTGAATGTTTGAGACAAAGCAAGCACATGTTTACCACTTCTTATGTCTCTCCTGAGATGAAAGCAATGGCAGATGAAGTTAAATCCAAAGGATTACTTTTCTTGAATGAATGCGGTGTGGACCCCGGTATTGACCACATGTCGTCTATGAAAGCATTGAATGAAATAAGAAATATGGGTGGGAAACTCATTAACTTCGAGTCAAATACCGGCGGTCTTGTTGCACCTGAATATGATAATAATCCTTGGCATTACAAATTTACTTGGAATGCAAGAAATGTCATACTCGCCGGACAAGCCGGTGCAAGATTCTTACATAATGGGAAGATTAAATATATCCCATACCAGCAACTATTCATACGTACTGAAATAATCAATGTACTGAACTACGGTGAGTTTGAGGTTTATGCCAATCGTGACTCATTCTTATATAAGGATATTTACGGACTTGACGATATCAGTACTCTTTTCAGAGGCACTATGAGAAGACCCGGGTATTCAAAAGCATTTAATTGTTTTATTAAAATCGGTTTGACCGATGATAATCTAATTATTGAAAATTCAGAACAATTGACAAATAGAACATTTGTTGATTCTTTCCTTCCGGAGAACCCTGAACTCACACTCGAGGAAAATCTTTGTTCGTATCTGGAAATTACTCAAGAGTCCGAAGAGTTCCAAAAAATGAAATGGCTCGGTTTGTTTGATGATGTACCTGTCAAATTAAAGAGAGCTTCTGCCGCTCAAATTCTCCAAAGCATTATTGAGGAGAAATGGCAACTTTCAGAGCAGGACTTAGATATGGTTGTCATGCAGCACCAGTTTGTTTATGAGTTAAATGCTAAGAAATACGAAAGAAAATCATCGCTGGTTGTCATTGGCAAGGACAGAGTTCATACTGCTATGGCTATGACTGTAGGTACTCCGTTGGCAATAGCTGTTAAACTATTTCTTACAGGAAAGCTCAAACTTACAGGTGTTGTGATACCTGTTGTACCTGAGTTGTATGAACCGATTTTAGATGAACTCGAATTACACGGAATCAGGTTTATCGAAGAAGAAAAAGAAATTTCTTAAATTATGATTACAGTTCATTATTATTCGGAACTATCATGTTTCGAATAATAATGGACTTTTTTATATCAGTTGTAATTACTTTATAAACTGTGCCTACTTAATTCGTTTACGATTAATTCCATTTGCATTCCCCGTGAACCTTTTATGAGTAAAACATCACCTCTGCCTATCACGGACTTCAATTCGTCAATCAAATGATTCTTGTCATCAAAGTATTTAATATTCTCCGATTGGATTTTGATTGCTGTTTTTTTCATTTCGGTCCCAGTCACAAAAACTAAGTCTGAAACTTCTACTGCAAATTTCAGTAAATTTAAATGTTCAATTTCTGCTGAGTCGCCCAATTCTCTCATATCACCCAAGACTGAAATTTTATTACCTAAAATTTTTCAATAGTTGAAATTCGTCAAGGAAGCAATAGCAGAATCAGGATTTGAGTTATATGTATCATTAATAATTATAAAATCATCATTTTCAATAAGTGCCATTCTTCCGTAACCGGTCTCTCCCGACAAGGGCACAAATTTTTCAAGAGCAGATTTTGCATCAGATAAATCCACCCCGAAAGTCTGAGCAACAGATAGCGCCGCAATACCGTTTAATGCTGACGTAAAGCCGATAGTTTGCATAGTAATTTCAATTTGATTTTCATCTGATAATACTTTTATTTTTGGGTTTAATTTATCATTAAGAGAGTATTCACACCTGAATTGGGCATGCTCGTGAGTACCGTATGTAGTAAACTTACCCAACACATGGCCATAAGACCTCAGACGTTCGTCATCATAATTAACGAAAGCAAATCCACTGGAACGTACGGAAGAGAATAAATATGTTTCTTCCAATTCTACGCCATCAAGGTCTATGAGGAACTCCAAATGCTCTTTACCAATATTTGTAATAAGAGCATGAGAAGGCTTTATGATTTGAGATAAGTCGTAAATTTCCCCCGGTGTATTGGTCCCTACTTCTAAAACAGCAATATCGTAATCGTTGCTGAGGCAAAGCAAAGTAAGAGGAACACCGATTTTATTATTAAAATTGCCATGATTTTTCAGAACTTTAAATTTTTTCGATAATACAGCGGCTGTCATCTCCTTAGTCGTAGTCTTGCCGTTTGAGCCGCCTATGGCGATAATCGGATAGTTAAAACGATTTCTATGGTGAGCTGCAAGCAAGCATAAAGCCTCGATATTGTCATCACTGACAATAAATCTTTCGTCCGGAAACATGTTAATAATGTCGGTTGAATATTGTCTTTCGATTATGCAGGTGGAAGCACCGGAATCAATAGCAGATTTGATATAATTATGACCGTCGGTATTATCACCTTTCAGGGCAACGAAAATATTTCCCATCTTGATTTGCCTGCTGTCAATTGCAACTCCTTCTGAATGGAAGTCTTCATTAATATTGATGAGATTGCAGTCCTTGAATATGGCAACAAGATCCAATCCGTTGAATTCGGCTTTATTATTAAACATGAATATACCGGATAATTTCAAATTTGTCAATGACGGACATTATTATATTATAATTTCTATTTCTTTCGTATATTTGCTATTATTTAAACAGAGGATTATCAAATTTGAAAAAACTTTTGTACTTCATTTTAGCTTTATCGTTTATCATCTGGTTCGGAGGTTCTTTAACAAGAAATGTGCTAATATTCGATTTGTTTTTACCTGCACAAGAGTTGACTTTAAAACCTGACTACAGTGATGATATCATCAATTATAATATTTATTTATTTACTTCAACTTCGATTTATACTTCAGTTTCTTATATTATAACCTTTGTTCTATTTGCTTATCAAATGTTTTCCGAAAGGAGATTATTGAAAAGTGAAGGCTGGCTTTTCATGTCGGTGATACTGTTTTTTCTCGTTTCTCCCATAGTGATTTATAATATATATATGGATTTCACACTTAGTAGGGCAATATACTTTTCGGATTATTCGTACTTATCAGCAGGTTCTCTGTCAGACACTATTATTATGAGGTACGGTAATCAATTAAACACAGTGCTTTCGGGAATAGCTTATTTGGCAAATCTGAATGTTTTAGCTTACTTCATAATCAGACCGCTTTCTCGACCGGATAATTTCCTAAAACATAATGAATGAAATATGATAAAATCATAGAGGAGTTGAGCACGATAGCTAAGGAGCTCAAAATAAAGATTCGTAAAGTCAATAATATCGAAAGTGAAGGCTTATGTATTATTGATAAAAAGAAAATTATTTTATTGAACAAGAACTCGTCTTTGAACAGAACAGTGCATACTCTTGCAGTATCATTATATGAAGCCGGAATAGACAACATTTATGTGAAACCTGTTATTAGGGAAATTATCGAAAAAGAAGTTAATAATAAGCAAGCTCGAGGGACGATACTATGATACTTGAGCATATTCTATTATTGTTTGGATTGGGCTTAGTTTCAGGATTCATTAATGTGGTTGCCGGAGGAGGTTCAGTACTTACAATACCTGCATTATTGTACACAGGTCTGGATGCATCTGTAGCAAACGGTACAAACCGAATAGCAATCTTTTCGCAAAGCTTTGCAGCTGTAGTTGCATTGAGGGGTGAGATAAAATCACATCTTAAACTATATTTTTCTCTGGCATTATGGACTCTACCCGGGGCAATCGGCGGAGCTGTCCTTGCAGTTAACGTTTCAGATAAATTACTTGAAGTATTTATTGGCATCGTAATGATATTAGTGCTCATAACCATGATTTATCCTGTAAAGAAAATGAAAAATCCGGAACCCTTGAAGCGAGTTAATGCTAAAGTTGCGATAAGCCTGTTTCTTGCAGGTATTTACGGCGGATTTTTGCAAATTGGAATAGGATTTGTTCTGATGGCGATATTTCATCGTCTAATGAAATATGATTTGGTTCGTGTTAATATTATGAAAGTGTTCATGGTAACTTTTTTTTCATTACCGGCTTTAATTGTTTTTCTGATTAATGATAAAGTGGTCTTTCTGCCCGGACTTGTACTTGCCTTGGGTAATTCTTTCGGTG
>JBAYPL010000220.1:0-4908 GCA_041677745.1 Kapaibacterium sp. (SeqCode) | reverse complement strand
GAAGACTCGAACTGGAAGAAGGGTATAATATTGAGCATGCTCTCGATAAAGTTAAGAAGGCTATCGAGGAAGAAAATAAAAAAGAACTCGAAAAAAATCCGAACAGTAAAAACACAATCAGTCTGGACTCTTTGCCGATACATTATACTAAAAGCGGTAGAATGGTCATGGGCGGAGGCGGGGTAACACCTGATTTCATAGTTAAAAGTGACACTATAACCGACTTGTCGGTTAACTTGAGAATTAAGCGATTGTTTTATGAATTCGTTAGTAATAATCTGAAAAATGGAAGTGCTATAAAGTCACAGTATAATGATAACTTTATTGATTTCAAACGTGACTTTAAAGTTTCCGAGCAAATGCTGAAAGACTTTAGAAAACTTGCTGAAAGCAAAGATGTCAAGTGGAATGAAGAGGAATTTGAAATTGATAAAGACTTCATCGTCGCTGAAATTACCGGTACACTTGCAAGCAGTATTTGGGGAACAAGAGAAAGATATGAGGTGTTCTACACTTCTATTGACAGGCAAATTCAGAAAGCCTTGACTTTATTCCCTGAAGCCGCAAAAATTGCTAAAATTAAGTAAACAACTTTGTCTGATTTAATATCTAAATGGTTGTCTCAATATTTTTGTTTTGTTTGTACCTTGCCGAGTGAATTTTTTAATTTCTCGTAAGAAAGACAAAGATATTGAGACAATCATTTTTTTTATAAATATGATTGTTATTCAAACTCGTTATTTTCCATACCATGATTAATTTTAGCCAAATCAAATGCTTATACACAAATTCACTTGATTAGAATATCAAATTTTGAATTAAAACAGAAAATAATATATATAAAAACAGTATTTTTGTAATTATATTTTTAATAAATTCTCAAGGAATAAGATATGTATAAAATCTTAATTGCGATACTGGTAATAATTTACTCTACAATATCAATGTACTCGCAAGAAGCCGGTTTATTACGTTACCCGAACAGTTCTGATAATCAAGTTGCTTTTATTTATGGCGGTGACGTATATGTTGTTCCAATTACAGGTGGCAATGCCCGGAGATTAACAAGTTCGGAGGGATTAGAAAGATATCCGAGATTTTCACCGGATGGAAATCAATTAGCATTTACAGCCGAGTATGACGGAAATAATGAAATATATACTCTGGATGTAAATAATTCCTTCTTGAATCCTAAGCGAGTAACATACTCATTTAGAGAAGAAGGTAATGCCGAACGTCAGGGACCGGATAAGATTATCATGCAATGGACTAATGACGGCAACAGAATCCTTTTCAGAAGCCGACAATTCGGTTGGAATTTGTCAGGTCAATTGTTCTTCATTGATAAAAACGGCGGACTACCCGAACAGTTGCCTGTACCGAAAGGCGGATTTGCTTCTTTGAACTCAGATGCTTCAAAAATGGCATACAACAGAATATTCCGAGAATACAGAACTTGGAAAAGATACAGTGGAGGACAAGCTGACGAAATTCGTATCATGGACTTGAATACCGGTACCGAAGAAAATATCAGCAATACAAAATTTCAAGATATTATACCTATGTGGGCAGGTAATAAGATTTATTATCTCTCAGACAGAGATTTTACAATGAACCTTTTCTGCTACGACATTAACTCTAAGACTACAAAGAAAATCACTAACTTCACTAATTACGATGTCAAATTCCCTTCACTCGGTGCTAAGCACATAGCTTTCGAAAATGGTGGTTTTGTCTATTTGATGGACTTGGCTACTGAAAATGTACAAAAACTTGAAATATTCATTACCCATGATTTTTCATCAATCAGACCATCAATCGAAAATGTTTCGAAAAACATAAGCTCCGCTGATCTTTCGCCAAACGCAAAGAGAGCCTTGTTCTCTGCAAGAGGTGATATATATACTGTTCCTGCCGGAAAAGGAAATATCGAGAATTTGACTAACGACAACGGGGTACATAACCGAAGTGCATCATGGTCACCGGACGGAAAATGGATTGCATACATCAGCGATAAAAGCGGTAACGATGAAATCTATTTGATGAAACCCGACGGTTCTGATAAAATGCAACTTACTGATAACGGAAAATTTTATCGTTACTCTTTGAAATGGTCACCTGACAGCAAGAAATTACTGAGTTATGACAATACACGAAATTTGTATTATATTGACATTGCTACTAAAAAGCAAGTCAATATTGCTAAATCAAAAATATGGAATCTTGGGGATTTTGATTGGTCACCTGACAGCAGATGGATCGCTTATGTGAATTATCCAGACCCGAAAATCGGAGTGATTAATATATTTTCTTTGGAATCCGGTAAGTCTGTACCTGTAACAAGTGAAATGTTTAGCTCATACAGCCCAAGATTTTCTCCGGGTGGAAGATTTTTACTTTTTGTTTCCGATAGAGAATTCAAAGCATCTGTCGGAAATTTTGAGTATAACTTCCAATATTCACACATGGCAAATGTCTTCGGATTGACTTTGCAGGACACGACAATGAATCCTTTCGCTGTTTACGAAAATGAGATTGAATCACTCGAAGATGATGAAAAGAAGAAAAGCAGTAAAAAAGATGAAGAAATAAATGTCAACATTAATTTCGACAACATAGTTGACAGAGTGTTTAAAATGCCTGCTCCTGCCGGTAATTATTCTAATCTTGTCCCACTTAAATCACACAAACTTTATTATATTCGTTCTGAAAAAGCAAAAAAAAGTACAATGTATTACTATGATTTTGTTGAAAAAGAAGAAAAAGAAGTTGGGGACATAAGCGGATTTATTATCAGCAATGATGAAAAATCAATTTTATTTAGAAACGCTTCAGACTATTATGTCACTAAATTAACTGAAAAGATTTCTCCGAAAGAGGGCAAACTTGACTTTTCACAAATGGAGAAACTCCTCGACCGAAGAGCAGAGTGGAAGCAGGTGTTTAATGAATCATGGAGACACATGCGAGATTTCTTCTATGATCCGGGTATGCATGGATATGACTGGGAGGCAATCAGAAAAAAATACGAAGCTTTACTTCCTTATGTAAGTCATAGAAATGACTTAACTTACATTATCGGTGAAATGATAGCTGAGCTCGATGCCGGTCATGCTTATGTTAGCGGGGGCGAACAACCTAAGGTATCTCCCGTGAAAACCGGTTTACTTGGGGCTGATTTCGTCTATGACAGTGGTAACGACGCATATAAAATTAAGAAAATATACAAGGGTATGAATTGGGAAAATTCCATCCGCTCCCCTCTGACCGAACCCGGACTGAACATTAAGGAAGGCGATTATATTCTTGAAATTGACGGAGTCAAGCTCAACAAACAAACAACACCTTACGAATTGCTTGTCAATAAGGCTGACAGATTTGTAAATATTAAATTTGCAAACAACGCTGCAGGTTCGAATCATAAAGTTTACGATATTAAAACTATTGATAATGAAAAGACTTTAAGATATTATGATTGGGTTGAGAATAACCGGAGGAAAGTAGATTCAGCTACTAACGGAAAAATCGGTTATATTCATATACCAGACATGATGCCGAATAACGGACTTAATTGGTTTGTGAGATATTTTTATCCGCAATTGGGTAAAGAAGGATTGATTATTGATGACAGATACAATGGCGGAGGCAATGTCTCACCTTTGATTATCGAAAGATTAAGGAGAGAGCTTGTCATTGCTAAGTATGCACGTAATATGGAACAGGTACTCACTAATCCCGACGCTGTCATGACCGGTCCTATGGTTTGTATTATTAACGAACTGTCAATGTCAGATGGAGATTTGTTCCCTTATCAGTTCAAGACTTTAGGTTTAGGTCCTGTAATCGGTAAACGTTCATGGGGCGGTGTTATAGGTATTTACGGTAGTTTGCCTTTACTTGACGGCAGTAGTGTAAATAAACCTGAAGTTTCAAATTTTGGTGCCAATGGTAAATGGGTGCTCGAAGATGTTGGTATGACTCCTGACTTGGAAGTTGATAATGATCCTTGGACTGAATTCCACGGGAATGACCAACAGTTGAATAAAGCTATTGAAATGATTCTCGAACTTCAGAAATCCGATAAGAAACCCAAAGTACCACCGGTACCACCTTTGCCGAATAAAAAAGAAGATTTTGGCAAATAAAACATGGAAAATATTATATTGACTTAGTCAATAATAACTATTTGATTTATTAAATAAGGCACGCAAATTTGCATGCCTTATTTTTTAAATTCCATGTCTAAAGTATGTTAAGGAAATGAACTTGATGAGGTCTATTAGTTATTGGAATTATTCTTAAAACCCTGATATTATAAAAAAATTTTAAAAATGTAAAAAGCATTAATATTTGCATTTTTCCCTTGCAAATTAATTGTCTTTTTGTTAATTTGGTAATGGATATAATTGTTCTTTTCAAAAAAAATGTTTGTAAATTACTATTCACTTATATGGAAGTGGATAATTTTTATATAATCAAAATAAGGGTTTTGTTATGAATATGAATTGTTGTCTTACTTGCTCACAGAGCATCAGAGCATCAGAGATGATTACTCATCATAGAAATTTTGTTAATTTTTACTTCCTAAAACGTGGAAGTAAGATGGCAATTATAGGAGTGATACTACTTATTTTTTTTGCAAACGTAATTGTATTAAATTCTTTGGATTATTCTGAAGAACCATTTTTAAATAACATTCCGGATGATGTATCAAATAAAAGTAAATCAATTTATCCTGAATTATTAAATAATATTTACAAAACTATTTATATCAGTGATTCTATTCGCCCGGGTTATAGTATAACAATTGATTTATCAAATGAATTACCAAATGGTTATTATATTCGTGGAGTTTCATCAATACATCCGAATAATCTGTATAATAATAAAATAAATGATAAAGAATGG
>JBAYPL010000219.1:0-4924 GCA_041677745.1 Kapaibacterium sp. (SeqCode) | reverse complement strand
TACGTCTCCCGGGAAGTGTTAAATCTAAATCGGGTACAGATTCCAGACTGCTCTCAAACTTTTCCTTGAGCTCATTAAATTTACTTTCCGCTTCTTGCCTGAGAATATTAAGTTCTTTACCTATTAGAGGTTTCTCCTCCTTTGGCACTTCTTTCATTCTATCAAAGAAAGCTTGTATCTTTCCTTTTTTAACCAGAAATGACATCCTGAAATTTTCAAGTGAATCAAGTGAATTTATGTGATTGGCTGCCAGCTCAATTTCACTTCTTACCTTTCTGATTTCTTCAATCATAATTTTTTTTTGTTACTTTTAAAAATGTAAATATAATAAATTTTCACTATTCAATGTGAGTAAGCCTCTAAAATTCCGATTATAATATATTGATTCCGTACCCTTTCATTACTATATCGAAAAAAAAAGCCTGTCATTAAAGTAGTGACAGGCTTTCTGAAAGAAGAATCATCTATTTGAGGACCTTATTAATTGAATTCATGAAGGTCGCTTTATCACGGGAGCCGACAATTTTCTCGATGAGTTTGCCGTTCTTGTCAATAATGAAGGTAGTCGGAACAGATGGAATCTTTCCATACGCTTCAATGATATCTCTATTAGCAATAAAATTTATATACTCAATGTCGTTCTTTGAAGCAAAATCCAAAACTTTTTTAAATGCATCATCTTCGGATCGAACCTGTTCGTATGCAATACCGATAACGACAAAATCTTTATTTTTCAGTTCTTTGCTAATTTTAATAATATCCGGAATTTCACGACGACAAGGACCACACCAAGTACCCCAGAAATTAAGGAAAACAACTTTACCCTTGGTTAATTCAGCAAATGAACGAGATTTGCCATCTTGCTCAAATTTGAAATCAACCGAATAACCGCTCTTAGCAGGACTTACAGACTTAATTTTGTAAACCGGCGTCTTCGATGATTTTGTGTCTGCCATTGTCTCGGAGCAAGCTATTACTCCAAAATACAATCCGAGAGCCAACATCGAGAAAATTACTTTTCTAATCATACATTCTCCAAAAATTTATAATGAGTTTATTATTAAGACGATAATAAATAATAAACATTACAAACAATATTACTCATCGGCAATATTTTTTTTGTTTTGCTTTCCGTATTTTGACAAAGCCACAAAAAATCCGGCTACAACAGCCAGAGTGCCAATCCACACTAAATTGATAAACGGCTTAATTGTAACATCGAAAGTGAAAACAGTAAGCGGTTCGGGAATATCTTTGCCTGTCTCTTTGAAATGAAGTACAGCACGAGTATTTTGTATATCTTCCATATCACGAATCAGCTTAACCATAGCGACGTCAAAATTAGTACCGGCGACATTTGTCCAAGCAGGTTCAGCTTCCCAAGTAGTAGCATCGAGCAATGAGCTTAACGTGTCAAGGTCGCTGCTTCCGTCGTTGTAGTCAAACTTCACGACAGTGTTCAATACCACATTGTTACCCATGAAAGTAGAATTTTTGTCCATTACGAAGCTCACTACAGAAACTCTTACATTAGTATCGAGTGGTACTGTTGCAATGTCGGATTTCCTGAGAGCCAATTTCGGCAAATCGGATTCGGCTTCAATAGCTTTAGGAGAAAGATATATATCCTTTTCTAATTTTGTATAAACACCGGGTTCAAGAAAAGGTGATTGCTTTTCATTAAAATCACTCCAATATACCACCGGACTCGCAAGATTCTCTTTACCGTTCTTTTCGATTTTCACATGATACTTAAATTTTTCTCTGTCTTTAAATTCGGTTTCAATCTGATTATACCCCGTAAAAGTAAAGTTGTATCCGAAAGCAGCCTTAGTTTCATTAGCTTTTAGTCTCACTTGTTTTGTAGCAGAATATCCTCCGCTGACAACGGCTCCCAGTATTAATAAAGCAATACCGAGGTGTGAAATATAAGCACCCAATACTTTCGGGTTCTTTTTCACATTCTTAGCGAGAAACTCTAAATTAGTCAAAAGTGAAAAGAATGAAGCGAATGTAAGTAGAATAAAATTCATGTCATCAAGACCGATGAAGTAGAATATAAGCACAAGCACAATTGAAGCACCGGTAGGAATAATCAATTTTCCGAGTAAGTCATTAAGTCTGCCTGAGTTCCATCTCTGATAAAGAGATAAGCCATTCAGAACGAGAAATATAACAGCAAACACACTTCCAAACTTATTATAATTTGAAATATCA
This sequence comes from Kapaibacterium sp. (SeqCode), assembly GCA_041677745.1. Taxonomy (GTDB): domain Bacteria; phylum Bacteroidota; class Ignavibacteria; order Kapaibacteriales; family UBA2268; genus JANJTB01. The sequence continues at coordinate 2,707 of JBAYPL010000219.1, read as the reverse complement.
ACTGCTACTTTTTCTTGACCGAACAACTCGGCGACTGCTGGCCACGAAGTACCAATAATGACAACGGCAGCAAGAGCAAGCAGAATGATTGAACCTAAGGACAATGTGTATTCCTTACTTGCAATACTAACTGTTTTCTTACCTATGTAATTATTAATGTCTTTGATTCTCAATATTAAGAAAACAAAACCAAGTCCAAAATAAATTACCTGAAAAGCAATCAGCATATTATAAACGATGGCACCCGGAGTTACAAATGAGTGCACGGATGTATCTCCGAGTACTCCTGAACGTGTCAGAAATGTAGCATAAACAACAAAAATGAAAGTCAGCAATCCCAAGAGAATATTAGTCTTAATCAGTCCGTTTGTTCGACGCTGAACAAGAAGGGTATGTACAAAAGCAACTGCAATTATCCAAGGAATTAAGGAAGAATTTTCTACCGGGTCCCAAGCCCAGAATCCGCCCCAGCCTAATGTTTCATAAGCCCAATATCCACCCATCATTATTCCCAGACCGAGTATTGCTGTACCGACCAAAGTCCATGGCAAAACTTTATCCACCCATCCTTTATAATCTCTCTTTATTAGAGAAGTCAAAGCATAAGTATAAGGGATAGCCATTAGTGAATATCCGATGAAAAGTATTGGCGGATGTATGGTTATCCAATAATTTTGCAGAATGGGATTTAATCCTCTACCGTTCACGGGAGTAAATCCAACTTCAAGGTTTTCGGAAGCAAAAGTTTCCCAAACATAATCGAATGGGCTTTTGAAAATGAGGATTACTGCAAGAAACAGAATAATTGAAGTAAAAATACCCATAGAGACGGATTGGTATGCTGTTTTAGAAGTATTTTGATTTAGAATTAAACCAATGATAGTCAGTATAAGCATCCACAACATAAAGGACCCTTGCTGACCGGAATAAAAGGAAGCTACGAGGAAGTAATCATGTAACTCTGTAGAAGAATACTCCCAAATATAAGTAAACTGAAAATTATGAGCCAGAATATTTGCAAGAAGATATATACTTGCAGATACTACCGAAACAGTCATTCCATAATAAGAATATACTCCGTATTTGAGTAGATTATTCCTTCCTTTTTTTTCAGATAAAAGATAAAACAAGACCGATAATATTCCGAAGAATACGGTCATATATATCAACACTTTACCAAGCATTTCGATCACTTAAGATTATTGTTAAAAAATCAGGATTTTAGTTGTAAAGGGAAGCGCCCTTCAACTCATCAAACTGTCCTTCATATTTTGACGGACATTTTGTAAGAACTTCTTTGGCATGGAATTTTTCACCCTCATACTTACCTTTTATCACAACCATAGGAGCTATGTCAAAATTGTTCGGTTTTGCTCCTTCTACACGAACAAGCGATTTGCCTCCGGATTCATCTATCATCTTAAAGATGAATTCATTTTTCTCGGAGTCATAATGATACTGTTCCGTTTTATCCCAGGAACCTATCACCTGTACAGTTTTTCCGGATGCTTTTGCATTAGAAAAATCAGCATATTCGATTTTCGAAGAATCAAACGACAAATATGCAATAACAATAAAAGCCAACCCTATTACTGTACCTATAATATACTTCAATTTCATATCATATCTTAAAATAAATTTAAAAAATCAACTTCAATAGATGTAATATAAGACATTTTTCTGATATAACATAGAAAAATCGTTATATGTTACTGTTTTCATTCGTTGCCAAATCAATCCTGTCTACAATGACTTGTTCAATTTTACCTATCTTTTTATCAATCATAAAGAGATAAATGGAAATCCCGACCCATAATATTATGGCTATTCCAAGTACTACATACAGTGCATTATCATGCAAAAAAGCTTCCATCATTCTTCCTTTAAGAAATTTTGTGATTAATTTTATTATATCTCATCAGTAAATTTAATATCCAAAAATAGACTACCGTAAATGCGAATAATGATAATCCGAAGCTCCATACAAGATTAGTATCAAGAGCATTGGGTTGTGCTGAAACAAGTGGACCGGCATTTACATCATCCTTTGAGCCCGGATGCAAACCGCTTGCAAGTCTTGGCAACACAAACACCAAAAACGGCACTGTAATAAATGATATAATCGAATAGACGCTTGATAATTTTGCTCGCCTTTCCTCATTGTCAAGTGCTGCACGCAGAGCAAAAAAGGCGGCGTATATCATGATTAGAATAAATATTGATGTTTGACGCGGGTCCCAGTTCCAATAACTGCCCCAGTTATATTTCGCCCACAACATTCCGGTAACTGTTGCCAAAATTGCGAATAAGTTGCCGAGTGATGCTGTCGAAGCATTGTAAATATCCCATTTTATATCGTTTGTTCTCAAATACATTATTGCGTATATCATTGACATTAGATAAGCAACAACTGCTATCCATGCCATCGGCACATGTAAATTCAGTATTTTTATTCTCTCGTCGAGATTTGGAACAAAAGGGTAATCAAATGGAGGATTAATGAACTTGGTCTCTATGAATTCAAGTGCGTCAAGCTCTTTGTTGTATTTTGCTTTTACGACAAGTTTGTTGTTACCTTTGAATTCGAATGGCAACTCTTTGCTTCTTATAATCATTTTTTGATTAAATTCGAGCGTCTGTACATTTGATATCTCTGATTCACCGAGTGCCTTCAACCAGTAGCCTTTGTCACTGTCGTAAACAAATT
>JBAYPL010000218.1:0-4930 GCA_041677745.1 Kapaibacterium sp. (SeqCode) | reverse complement strand
TTCCCCTATTGCAAATGCTTTATCTTTACCCTGTGAACCAAGAATTTCGCCCATCTTAGCTTCAAGATTTAAACCATTGTAAATAATAATGTCTGATTTACTAATATTCACAATATCTTTTGTTGTGGGAATATAAGAGTGTGGGTCAATACCGGGACCACATATCGTAGCAATCAGTTCAATTTTATCTCCCGCAATATTTAGTAATGCATCTGTAATCATGCCCGTTGTCGAAGTTACCTTTAATTTTACGCTCTTATTGTTCGTTGATTCTTGTTTATTCTCTGTACATGATACTAAAGCTAAGATTCCTGTCAGAATTACCGCCACATATATTCTAAGCATACTTATAAAACCTATTTATTCATTAATAATAAAATTACAATAGTGTGATAACGATTTTCTTAGCCAATACTTGTTTAAATACAGTATTAATTTATACCGGTACGGAATATAAAAAAATCCCCCGCAACTCATAATTGAACGGAGGATTTTATGTGGAATTAACAATTTGTTACATTCCCGAAGGAGCCGCCGGCTCATTCGGATCTCCGGCTTTACTCAATGGAATCTTGATAAGTATGTAAGCAATCAGCATAATAACAAGAATACTAATCAAAAACGGTGAGTTCGGAAAGAGAGCAGGCATGAACTTATCAAACACTGCAAATCCTGCAAACACAAGTCCCATCAAGGCTTCACCAGCAATAAGACCGGAAGCCAGGAGTACACCGACATTTTCGATTCGAGCCATTTGGAATGTATTAAACTTATTCCTTTCATTCAATAGTTCAACAGCTCCTTTAATCAGACCGCCGATGAATATAGCAAATGTTGTTTCGAGAGGGAGATACATACCCACACTCACCAGCATCGGGCTTTTAACTTGCATTAGAATCAATGCAAAGCCCATAAGCATTCCTACAATAATCAGGGGCCAAGCCATCTGACCACCAACGATACCTTGTGACAATATTGCCATTAAGCCGGCTTGTGGAGCAGACAAACTCTTACTGCCAAAACCTCCTTCGTAGCCTTCATTTATTCCCTTTGCAATATCACCGTCATTCAAGAATGATAATACAAAGAACATCACCAAGCCTGAAAGGATTACTCCCACTATATCCCCGGCTTGCATCTTCCAGGGTGTACCTCCTAAAATATGACCGGCTTTAAGGTCTTGAAGCATCTCACCTGCGACCGCTGCAGACACACAGACAATTGCTGCGACTCCAAGTACAGCTGCTACACCGCCTTCGTCTCCTGTTACTCCGAGCGCTACCAAAATCAAAGCTGTAACAACGAGAGCAGTAAGTGTGAGTCCGGAAATCGGGTTATTGCTCGAGCCCATAATTCCAACGAGGTATCCTGAAACAGCAGCAAAGAAGAAAGCAAGAATAATCATTATTGTTGCTGATACCGCAGCCACAAGGATACTTGTCTTGAATATAAAAAATGTGATGCAAAAGGTAGCAATTGCAACTATAAAAATTCCAATCATTATCAAATTGAACGGAATATCTTTTTCTGTTCTGTCTGAACCGGTGTTTTCACCCATAGCAGCTTTCTTAACATCACTTACAGAGCGTGCAATACCCGCAATGAGGCTTTTTCTCATTTTAAATAAGGTGTAAGCGGCACCAACTAACATTCCACCGATTGCAATTGGACGAACGATATATCGCCAAACCTCAAACATTTGAAAAATTGGGTCATGGACTCTTTCGCTTGCTGCTTCTAAAGTAAGTCCTTTAGCTGCAGCTACAGATGAAGCCCATACAGTATAATCAATAAAGGGAGACATAAAATAATAAATGATCGGTGTCAATAATCCCCATGCTATGAGACCACCACTGAAGTTCAGCGAAGCGAGTTTAGGTCCGATGATGTACCCAACACCCATATATGCAGGACTGACACCCGGTGAGCTGAGAAGAACTCCCCCCTGTCCTGTGAAAGTAGTACCTGATATGGTCTGTTTGCCAAATACTATGAATTTCTCCCACAACGCGGGGAATATTTTAAATTCAGCCATAGCTTTTACAAGTGCACCAAATCCCATTGCACCAAACAGAAATTTTGAATTACTTCCACCCGAACGTCCAGTCTTGTGAATTTCTGCTGCTGCCACAGATTCAGGGAATGGTAAATCTTTGTCATCAACCATCACTCTTCTTAGTAGAGCAACAAACATAATACCCAAAATACCACCGAATACCAATATCAATGATGCAGCTATATAGTTTTCTGTAGTAAAGAAGGGATTCCAAATCCCCGCAATGAAAAATGCAGGTAATGTAAATATTGCACCTGCTGCCACTGATTCACCGATAGAACCAACCGTCCTGGCAAAGTTTTCTTCAAGAATCGAGCCTTTCAAAATCTTCAGAAGTGCCATTCCGATTACAGCTGCCGGATAGGTTGCAGCAATTGTCATACCGGCCTTCAAACCAAGATATGCGTTGGCGGCACCTAATACTACCGCCATTATCAAGCCTAATATCAATGCTTTAATGGTCATTTCTGCCATATTTGAATCGGAGGGAACAAAAGGTACAAATTTCTTATCTGTCATAAAAAACTCCCGATATTGAATAAAAAAATTAATAATTCGATTTATAAAAAATTAAAATTAACACTTATAATTGAAATAATAAAGTAAAATTTTGTAATAAATAATTTAGTAACATATTTGTACTCTAAATTAGAACTGTATGATATGAAGAAACCCGCATTTGATATTTAATTCACAGTACCGACATGCAGATAAAAAATGTCTGTACCTGTTTAATAGATACAGACAATTTATAGTAAAAAAAATGAAGATTAATATATAGTTGATTTCAGACCAATAAAGAATGTACGAGGTCTTGATGGTCCATAGATATAAGCGGCATCCCTTCCTGAGCCGGAGTCAAAGTCCGATTGAAAGCTATTAAAGATATTTTGGATACCAAATTGAACCTCCAAACCGGTTAACTCAGCAAGTCTGTATGACACCATTGTATTTAACTCAAAAAAATCTCTACTTTCTGTCAATTCATTTTTTGTAATTTTAACACCATCTTTCCCGATTCCTCCCGCAAAGTGTGGGACCTGCATAGCACCTGTATAAACACCGGATAAGTTGATATTTAAGTTTTCAGTAAGCTGATACTGAGTCGAAAAGTATCCGTATAACTCAGGAGTACGCAGAATATCTTCCGTATAAGATGATTCATCACCATTCTCGCCGGCAGCCCATTCGACAGGTTTCGCATATTTAGCTCTTTGGAGAGTAATGCCTCCTTTGAAATTAAAGCCATCAATTGAGGTCAGCATAAATTCCAATGTTGATCCGTAAACAAATGCAGATTCACCATTTCGTCTTTCAATCATCAGATAACCTGCTTCATTTCTGCCGGCATCTTCGAGTATGAATACATCTTTGAGATTGGTATAAAAGTATTCATTGGAAAAAGAAAAATATAATCCATCAAACTCATAACCATAATCAATTGAAAATGACAGACTTTGAGAAAATTCAGGCTTTAAATCATCGCTAAGTGTAATGAGCATACCTTCACCTCCAACTTGGGTAATATGTAAATCTTCATCAAATGCTTGTGGTGCTCTGTATCCCGTCGAAAAGCTGGTTCTGAGACTTAGATTATTAACTGGTTTGAACATGAAGTTTGCTCTCGGACTAATTATCAAACCATCAATCAAATTGTGATTATCAAAACGACTACCTACCACAAGGATAAATTTATCTGAAATCCCCCAATCATCCTGCACATATAAACCATGAGATACTGTGAGCTGATTGATTGTTCTCAAGTATGCCGGAGCAAGATCAATCATATCGTCTCGATTCACTTCATATCCGGCTGTAAGTACATGGTCTCCGTAATAATTCGGGAATATATGTGAATATTGTACTCCTCCTGCGATAGTATTATTATCCGTCGAACCGTAAGCATTCGGGTCTTGATTCGACCCATAATAACTTTCACGTAATGTTATCTGACCTGAACCATATATAGAAACTTTATTTTCTCCGCCACCTAAGTATCGTTCATATTGAGTCTGAAACATGTTGGTACGATGGTTAGTTGTTTCAGTTATATTGCTCTCGTGCGGGTGTTTGTCGAGAGAATCTCCGCCTCTAATTTCATGTAATATAGTATGAGCTTGGATATTGAGTCTGGATTTGTGATCCGGTTTATAGAAAAATGATGCACCAATATTATTTACATTCAATCTTCCGATTTCGGTAAAACCATCGTTATTTGCGTCCCATCCTTCTCTGTTCTTATGCATGCCAAACAAATATACTCCCATATTATCATCCCGGCTAACTAAAGCTCCATTTACTTGCAAAGTTACATCAGGAGTACTTCCATCAATTGTACTATAAAATCCTGAAGCATTGAAGAAATTTGATGACGGTGTTTTTGTAATAACATTTACTACACCCGCAATCGAATTTCCACCATATAATGCTGAGCCTCCTCCTCGAATAACTTCTACTCGGTCAATCATATTCGCCGGTATTTGTTCTAAGCCGTAAACTCCATTAAGCGAAGAATAGATAGGTTTGCCGTCAATCAAAACCTGCGAATATTTCCCTTCTAATCCATTCATTCGGATTTCAGAGAAACCGCAATTCTGACAGTTAGTTTCAATCCTTAATCCGGGTTGAAAGTTTAGTCCGTCCCGAAGGTTGAAAGAAGCTGTAGATTCAAAAATCTTATCAGTTAAAACTGAAATCTTGACAGGTACATCTTCATAGAGTTTCTCTGAACGAGTAGCTGTTACTACGATGCCCGGAGAAGATACTTCAGATTTTTCAAGGAAAATATCTAAATGTGAATGTATGTTATGGTTTACATTGTCGAGTTTTATATTTTGAACTTTATAACCAACAGCAGAAATCTGAATTTCAGTA
>JBAYPL010000217.1:0-4962 GCA_041677745.1 Kapaibacterium sp. (SeqCode) | reverse complement strand
GTGAATTACTCGGCAGAGAGATAAGTCCTGCTGAATCATTGGAATGGTTGATTGACCTGGAACGTAAGTTCTACGATTATTCAAACAGTTACAATGCACCTGCTGTGAAAGTGTCAGACTTCCTTAAAGGCAGAACCAGTTCCGAATTCGGTAAACATTCTTACCCCTTTGAATTGGTGCCGGCAGACTTCCGTGAAATGTTCCCTTCAAGAATTACCGATTCTATGGCAGCAGCCTTGAAAGATTTTATGCACAAGATATGGGGATTCGAAGAAGGTACGATGATGGGACTGGAAAGCAGAACAAGTTCGCCTATTCAGCTCGTACGTGACGGTATGCTTTGTGCAGGCTTCGATAACTTATACTTTGCAGGCGAAGGTTCAGGCTTGGCAGGCGGTATAGTAAGCTCAGCTGCTGACGGTATCAAGTGCGGTATGGACGTTGTTGATTCTATTGCCTGATTGTGATTTATGATTGCATTAAGCCCGATACAGATATCGGGCTTTTGTGTATTCAATGTATTGTGGTCAGACAGAATATTTCAATTTACTTGCAGACGGTTTTTGTTTATTGATGAATATATTCATCAGGAAATAATATTTTATGAATATTGTCTTAAATAAGTTAGTGATACTTTTATTCGGACTTAAATTATTATTATGAAAAAAACTCTTTCCATATCAATTGGATTGCTATTTTGGACTTATTTTTCAGTCAGCCAAAACATACCGAAAGATGTAGTTGAAAATTTTTACTTCGATGCAGTTGTGTTTCAGGGTGATACACTGAACCAAGGACGAGTTGACGTCTTAATCTTACTTCCGTATCAAACAATTAACTTCATTAAGAGCGGTTCGGTATTCGGAGCCTCATATACAACTGAAATCAGAATAACCGATACCTTAGGCAACCAAGTAGAATTAAAAAAATTTGATAGAACTATCAGAGAAGAGGATTATTTTGTGACCAAAGGCGGGACAGCAAAATTTGATTATTCACAATCAATATTTCATCTTACACCCGGGAAATACAGAGTCAATATCAATATCAACGATAATTTCAATAAGCAGAATTTTGAAAAGAACAGGATTATTACAGTACTCGATTTTGGTGAATTTGATTTTTCAATCAGTGGGGTTATGTTGATAAGCTCAATTGAAGAGGAAAAAGGCAAGTATAAAATTACTCCGCATATATCAGATAACATCGGAAATCTAACAACAGGATATTTTGCTTTCTTCGAGTCATATAAGACTCGTTATGATGCCGATTCAGTTGACTATGTCTGGGAAATACTTAATTCAAAGAATGAAACTATTGCATATAGCAATAGAATTAGAAAATCTGCCAAGAGAGAGCGTAATCAAACATATATTAACATACCCCGAGTTGATGAGATGACCGGAGGTACATATATTTTAAAAATTACTGCTTATACAACTGACACAACTCAAAGCTTCGGTTCAGGACAAATACTGGCGATAACCCAACGCTCAATAAATTATATGAGAACCTTAGGCGGCAATGTGCTTTCCGATATTACAACAGCCATCAAGCAGCTAAGATATGTAGCATATCAATCTGATGTGGATTATATAAATGAAGGTAATACAGAAGCCGAAAGACAAAAGAGATTCGAAGCATTTTGGAAGAAACTCGACCCGTCACCGGGTACTGACAGAAATGAAGCATTTGAAGAATATTATTCGAGAATAGATTATGCCAATCGTGCTTTCAAATCTTTTCAGGAAGGATGGTTGACTGATAAGGGGATGGTATATATCATATTTGGACCTCCATATTCAAGTGACAGACAGAATAATTATAATGATGGCAGAATATATGAAAGATGGGTTTATTTGAACAATAGAGAGTTTGTATTCATTGATAATTCAGGGTTTGGTGATTTCAGAATGATAAGACCAATGAGTGTAACAGAAAAATATAGATATGACAGATAATGGAGTTTAAATGAATTTAGTAGCAATTGTCGGAAGACCGAATGTCGGAAAATCAACGCTTTTTAACAGGTTGTTAGGTCAGCGTGAAGCCATAGTTGAAGATACTCCCGGAGTAACAAGAGACCGAATCTATGGTATATCCGAATGGAACGGAATACGTTTCATGGTAGTTGATACCGGAGGCTTTATACCGGGCAGCGAAGATGATATGGAAAAAGCTATACGAGAGCAGGCTTTGATAGCTATTGACGAAGCTGATTCAATCATTTTTGTTACAGACGGCAGAGACGGTGTAACCCCCTTTGATAATGATATCGCAAGCATTTTAAGGTCTTCAAATAAGAAAATCACTCTTCTTGTGAATAAATGTGATAATACCATTCAAGATAATTTCTCACATGAATTTTTCAGATTGGGACTGGGTGAACCTTATCCGATATCGGCTCTTAATGGTCACAATACAGGTGATTTCCTCGACGAGGTTGTCAAGGACTTGCGTGATTTCGACCCCGATGAACAAGACGGCAGACTAAAAATTGCTATTGTCGGAAGACCTAATGCTGGCAAATCAAGCATTACAAATGCTCTAACCGGTAAAGATCGTTCTATTGTTACAAATATACCGGGTACTACTCGTGATTCGGTTGACTCTGTAATCAAGTATTATGGTGAGGACATTGTATTGATTGATACAGCCGGATTAAGAAAACGGTCACAAGTGAAAGAGAATATCGAGATGTATTCCATGCTACGTACTTCAAGAGCTATTGAAAGATGTGATATTGCTATTGTCGTTGTTGATGCGGAAAGAGGTCTCGAAGATCAGGATAAAAAGATTATAAATCAGGTGAATGATGCCAGAAAAGGTATTCTTATTGCAGTGAATAAGTGGGATTTGATTGAAAAAGAAACGAGTACGGCTAACGAATGGACAAAGAAGATTAAAGAATCAATGAAAACCTTTGATTATGTCCCCATAGCCTATGTCTCCGCTGAAACAAAACAAAGGTTGTACAAATTACTTGATATGTGTAAGGAAATCAGGGATAAGCGTTTGAATCGCATTAAAACATCTGAACTAAATGAGGTTATGTTGAAGTTGTTGGATTCTACACCGCCGCCATCAGTCAGAGGTTACGATTTAAGAATAAATTATATTACTCAAGTAGGTGTCGAGCCGCCGGTATTTGCTTTCTTTTGCAATCACCCGCAATTGATACCTGAGTCATATAAACGCTTCATTGAAAGAACTATGAGGAAGAATTTTGATTTCGCAGGAACACCGATTTCCTTTATATTCAGGAGGAAAAATACACCATGGAATGAAAGAGACTAAGCCACATTCTTGAATATTAATAATTGACTGTCATCCAAATCCGAGTATTAATCAACATAAATAATCCTGAACAAAAAAAGCCCTGAAATTTTTATCAGGGCTTTTTTATTTACTCAAGACAGAGATTGATTATTCTTCATATTCGCTGAGTGGCGTACGAACTGTAACCTGTACAGTTCTGTTATAGAATCTGCCTTCAGGAAGATCGTTAGTATAGAGAGGATCTTCTTCACCAACACCTTTGTCAATCAGCTGATTGTAATTGCCGCCGGTTTCTTTATTTATACCTTGGCGAACAGCATTTGCTCTGTTCTTCGAAAGTTTCATGTTATGGTCATACATACCAACAACGTCGGTATGACCTATAACCTCAATCTTAGAAGTCGGACGACAACGTGAATAAACATAATCTCTCATGATTCTTTCATTCAATGGACCTGCATCAAATCTATTGAACGGGAAGAGGATAAGGTTATATATTTCACGTGTTGTATCCATAGTACCTTCTGTTCTCAATCTTGACTGTGTTACCTGCATTACGGGAATCTCAACAGGGTCAGATTTACATTCAGCACCTGATTGAGTTGTAACAACAAGATGAGCCATGAATGAAACTTCATCGGTCGGGTATTCACGAGCCATGCTTTGCCAGTTCCATTCTTTTGTTTCATCAACAGTGCCGATATCAGGAATAGTCTTCCAAGCTTGATTATTTCTTGTGATTTCGATTCTTCTTTTATTTACGAGAGCATCTTCGATACCGTTTTTCATTGTCCAAGTCATATTACGAGGCTGAGGTTCGGTAACTGATCCGATATCAAATACCGGTTTTACAACTTCCCAGTCATCGCAAAGGATTTCTACTCTACGGTTCTCTTCAATACCGATTGAGTCAACTCTTGTGCTTGTTGGGACTCTGGGAGCTCCAATATGCTCAAGTTTCATTCTTGACTCGCTGATTTGCCAGATATCTTTGAAATAATTGTAAATTTTCTGGGCACGTCCTTCTGAAAGCTTAGAGTTGCCTTTTTCGCATTTGGATTGATTGTCATTAGTACCAACGATAGTAATTTTTGCTGTAGGGTTATTTCTTAATCTGTAACCGTAGATATTCAATAAGTGATAGTATTTATCCAGAGTACCGCCAAGTATGGTGGTGTCTGTGAAAATTTCAGTTTGTTCCGGAGAATCAAACAGAATGTATCTGTCGGGAATTACATCTGAGCATTGGTCAAAAAATACGTAATTCAATAGAGGATAAAGATTCCAAGTTTTAGTCTCTTTCATGACGAGACCTCTCCATGAAGAAAGATTCGGATTACGCAGCTTTTGTCCTGCAATATATTCAGCTTCATCCATTTCGGCAGCTAAAACAGGTCTTTGACCTAAAGTGATAACAATTTCAATTTCATCAGCCGGTTTTTCAACTTCATCTGGATTTTCTGTCATTTCAGGTTTGTTAACCCGCTGAGTTACTGTCTTACTGCCGTACTTAGGATGTGAGGCAGTAATTTCAAGGTCAACAAATTTTATCGAGTCTTTCGGATTGCCATAATCATTATTGGAAACAATGATTTCTAATTTTGGCTTAAACGTAGAGATACTATCTTTTACAATTCTTCCGGTAATCGGATTCTTGATTGTTATAGTAGCAGGAATAAATTC
>JBAYPL010000216.1:0-4980 GCA_041677745.1 Kapaibacterium sp. (SeqCode) | reverse complement strand
TTATCGTCAATTGACATTTTCTCCGGTAGCAAAATATCATCTCCCGCAAGAAGGACTGCATCTGTTTGCAGGACTCAACATAGAATTCATATTATCAAATTCTTATAATCAAACCTATGGTACCAATTCATCTTGGTCATATAAAAAGGAATTTGAAGATTATGGACCGGGATTCGGTTTAAACGCAGGTTTCGGGTATGATTTTTTTATAGCTGATTATTCAAATAAAGCAAGAATTTTATTTACACCCTTTGCAGAAATATCCTATCGAACAACAATGGTAAATGAAAATTCGAGTTCATTCAATTCTGTTTTAGTAAAATTCGGGATTGCCATTAAATACGGTCAAGATAATATTGATTATGATACCATGTATTTTGATCCAAGTTATCAACCCAAGCCAACGTATTTGGCTTATGTGCGTAATGATGTTGGAATTTCTGTAACCTTAGAACCAAATTTTGAAGTATTCCCATCTGCTTATATAGATTATATCAAGCCGCTTGTCTCTGCAGAAGCCGGACAAGTGAGCGATTCTAAGGAGCCAAGCGGCAGAGTAAAAGCACAAGCTCCTGCATCATCACCGGTAGCACTCGGAACAAAAACACCTGTAAGAAAGAAAGACCTTATAGTCAAAAAGGGAGTCAAGGAAACATTTTCTTTTACTTCATCACGTTCAGTACAAGTTTCACCCGAATTAAAAGATTATTTGAATAAAGTAGCTGATTTCATGACTGCAAATCCTACATCAAGAATTGTAATCATCGGGCATTCGGATAATCGTGGTTCACTCGGAGAGAATGCTTCACGCGCAATGCAAAGAGCAAAAAATGTTGAGAAATACTTATTGAGCTTAAACGTTCCACAGCATCGGATTATTTCAAGTTGGAAAGGCTCACTCTACGGTGTAGCTCCCAATGATACTGAAGAAGGACGGCGTCAGAACCGGCGAGTTGAGATAATTATTGAAGAATAAACGGAGAGATGACATGAATGTATGCGTCGTTGAAGACAATATATCCATTAGGAAACTTTTTTCTACTTTATTGAAAAAAAGCGGATTCACAGTCGTAGATTTTGAAACAGCCTGGTCCGCCATTAATTGGATGAGAACTAACATCACTGATGTTGTTATTTTAGATATATTATTACCTGATTTGAGTGGTCTGGATGCCATTGGAATTATCAGGCAAATCAAAGGATATGAGAGTATTCCGGTTATAGCAGTTACCGGATTTGCTGCAGATACCGATAAAGATAAATATCTGGCAGCTGGTTTTGATCATTATATAAGTAAACCTGTAAATGTACCTACATTTGCCCAAGAGATTAAAGATTTGTTGAAGAATTAATACTAAACACGAAATCATTCTATGAATAAAACACAAAATGAAAGTTATGAATCAATTATCAAGAAGTCCACATTAAGTGTATTTGCTTTAAAAAAGACATACCCGGCTTATATCATACTTGTAATGTTTATTGCTGCAAGTTTTTTTGTGAAATATTTTGTATCAAAAAACATCGAAACCGGATTGTCAAATGAGTTCAATTCAGCTTCTACTTCTGTGATGAACAGGTTGTCGGCACATTATTACAAGCAAATTGAAGTGCTTAACTCTATGAACGGGTTATATGATACTTTGGTCGAAGTTGTCAAGGATTATTTCGAATTATATGCGACTATCCCTACTCGGAGTTATTCCTCAATACTAAGTGTATCATATATTCCTGAAGTCGAACACTCGGATTTAGATAAATTCATTATCAATGCTCGTGGTCTCGGATATTTCAATTATGAATTAAAATCTGATGAAGTAAAGGACACATATTATCCGTTTATCAATATGGTTCCTGAATTTAGTAATTATCACAGACTCGGTGTTGATTTAGGTGTTGAGCAAAGAGCTCTGACTTCAATATTGAGAGCAAAAGAAAAAAACATAATGACTTCTACTGACGTGTACGAAGTTCGTAAACCCGATACACTTGGGCTGTATATTTTCTATCCTGTTTATTTTAGAGGTACAGAAAGAGAAACACGCGAAGACAGAATAAAAAATTTTCAAGCTGTACTTTCTCTTGAGATTAATATCAGTCAATTTATAAAAGAAGCTTTGTCCGGTGAAGGCATGGAGCAGAAAATTGTAATACCCGGCGACAGTACGATATTTTTTGAAATGATTGGTACAAATGATGATGGCGAGAGGTATTCAGTTTTCAAATCCGATAACTATATTGACCCTGAAACTTATTCGCCGATATTAAGTACCTCCGATGTATTTCGAGTAGCAGACAAAAAATTCACAGTTCATTTTTATTCTGTACCCGGGTACGGTGGTAAAATTCAGGAGATAATGCCAAATTTATCGTTGGCAATATCTCTGGTTCTAAGTTTTGCTTTCTTCGGATTTGTCCTTACTCAGATGACCAATAAAGCTCGTGCCGTCGAAATTGCTGACCGCATGACAAAATCACAACGCAGAATATTGGACAGCTCTAATGATATAATTGCTGTTCTGGATGAGCAGCTTACTTGGAAGAGTATGAATCCGGCATCCTATGCCATATTTGGAATAATTCCCTCCGAAATGACAGATACAAAATTCTTGGAATTATTATCTGATAAAAACGACATTAATTTGCTTTTATCAAAATATCAGAGCAGCACGGAAGGTCAGATTGAAAAGTTTGATTTGAAAATGCTTCATAAAAGCAAAGGAGAGATTTGGATTAATTGGAGTTTCACATTTTCTGCAGAAGATAAGCTTATTTATTGTGTCGGTAGAGATGTGACTTTGCAGAAATTAGCAGAAGCAGAAGCTGTTCTTCAAGCTAAACAAATCGAAACAGCAGGCATTTTAGAGCGTGAGGCAAATTTCTCTAAATCACTATTTTTAAAACAAACAAGCCATCAACTTCGTAATTCTTTGACCGGAATCTTTGGTTCACTTCAAGTAATACAACATAAATTGTTCGATTCCGCTGAAGAACACGATATGTTTATTGACATTGCTGCTTCAAGCAGTGAAGAATTATATACTTATATTACAGATATGGAAGATGCTGCAAAATTGAGCGAACCACAAGGAAACAGCATTTCCTTTGACAATTTATCTTTGAAAAATATTATTGGAAAAGTAAGTAAGAGTTTGTTTGATGATGTTGCTTTAAAAATGGATTCAAGTAATTTAAAATTATCGGATTCTACCAATTTCGCTCATGTAATTGGTGATGAGAATACTATCGTCGAAGTACTCAGTGATGCACTGAAAATTCTATCTTCCGGTCAAGACAACATCAGAATTGAAATCAACACTGAAATAAATTCATACGAAGGAGCCGTTGAAATACAGATTTTAAGTACTGCCAATCCTATAGTCCATAACATGATTGAGATTTACATGAATGAAAGGTCAAATATCATCAAGGCATTACGAAAAGATCAAAACGATATACTGATGATGCTTGTAAAAATTACATCTAATATGCGAATGTTGTCGGGAAGTTTTAAGGTTGATTCATTTGGAGCCGATGAGGGAAATCTCATATCATTGGTTTTCAAATCTAATAAGAAGTCAATATAAAAAAATGGTGTGTTTTTCAACACACCATTTTTTTATTAGAATTATTATTCTTCTTCGGATTGGCTTTTCTTATAAGTTTCAATAAGTTCAACCTGTACATTAGGCGGAACAGCTTGATATTCTGCATATTCCGAGCTGTAGGTTGCTCTTGCTTGAGTCATTGAACGCAAAGCTTGGGAATATTTGTCTAATTCAGCCAAAGGCATACGTGCCTTGATTTTCTGATATTTCCCTTCGGAATCAATACCAAGTATAACACCTCTTCTTGAAGGTAAATCACTCATAACATCTCCAACATAATCTTCGGGGACCTTAATTTCGACGTTGTAAATAGGCTCGAGAATTTTCGGACTTGCCTGAGTAAAATTATCTTTAAATACCATCATACCGGCAGTCTTGAACGCAGCCTCGTTTGAATCTACAGGGTGCATCTTACCGTCATAAACAGTAACTCTAATGTCGCGGACATAAGAACCTGTCAAAGGACCTTCCTGCATTTTATCCATTACACCTTTCAAAATTGCAGGTAGAAATCTTTGGTCAATTACTCCTCCGACAATACAATTGACATAAACGAGTTTACCGCCCCAATCAAGTTCAAATTCTTCTTTCCCGCGAACGTTCAATCCTTCTGGATCAGGCATACCCTCGTAGAAAGGTTCAATCATCATGTGTACTTCGGCAAATTGTCCGGCACCACCTGATTGTTTTTTATGTCTGTAACTACCTTGAACGCGTTTTTGAATAGTTTCTCTGTATGGAACTCTCGGCTCAATGTATTCGGTTTCTACTTTGTAACGGTGCTCTAATCTCCATTTTACTGCACTGAGGTGTAACTCACCTTGTGCAAAGATAATTGTTTGTCTCAATTCTTGGGAGTGTTCGATCATTATCGTCGGGTCTTCAGCATGAAGTGCGTGTAATCCCATACCTACTTTTTCTTCTTCTCCCCTTGTTTTAGGAATAATTGCAGTACGAACCTTGGAAGTAGGATAATCAATCGGCATGAATTTGACATTAAATCCTTTTTCGTGCAATGTATCGGAGATATTGGTATTTTTCAATTTAACAGTAGCGCCAATGTCACCGGCAAGCAATTCGGTAATTTCCTCACGTTTTTTCCCGTTTGCTATATAGACACCGCCAAATCGGTCGGATGAACCTCTCGATTCGTTAATTAAATCAATGCCGGAACGTAATTTGCCGGATTTTACCTTGAAGTAAGTCATGTCTCCTAATTTAGGGTCAGAAAACATTTTAAATACAAATAACGATAATTTTGCATTCGAGTCACAATCAACTTTAATGCTGCCTTCCATCACAGGCATAGGTAATTCATTTGGAGCAGGAGCAAATTCAGCTATAAAATCAAGAATAGCCGAAATACCAGCCA
>JBAYPL010000215.1:0-5024 GCA_041677745.1 Kapaibacterium sp. (SeqCode) | reverse complement strand
TCGGTGGTATCATGGCAAATACATTACCAACTCCTATGATGAACATTCTCAATGGTGGAAAGCATGCAGATAATACGGTTGACATCCAAGAGTTTATGATAATGCCGGTAGGTGCAGAGACATTTTCTGAAGCTCTGAGAATGGGTACAGAAGTGTTTCACAACCTAAGGAATGTGTTGAAATCGAAAGGGTATAACACTTCGGTCGGTGATGAGGGTGGCTTTGCTCCTTCGTTGAAGTCCAACGAAGAGGCGTTTGAAGTTATACTTCAGGCTGTCGAAGCTGCCGGATATAAGCCAAATGATGATATATTGCTTGCCATTGATGTTGCTGCAAGTGAAATGTACGAAGACGGCAAATACAAAATGTTTAAATCTTCGGGTGACTTATTGAGCTCGGAAGATATGGTAAACTGGTATGTAGAATTATGCAACAAATATCCGCTTATCTCCATTGAAGACGGACTCGGCGAGAATGACTGGGAAGGATGGAGCAAACTTACACTTGCTTTAGGAAATAAAATACAAATTGTCGGCGATGATTTGTTCGTGACTAATCCTGAATTTCTGAGCAGAGGTATTACCGAGCATATAGCAAACTCTATTTTGATTAAAGTGAATCAAATCGGTACGCTTAGTGAAACACTTGATACAATAGCCCTTGCTCACAGATTCGGCTATACTAATGTTATTTCACACCGCTCAGGTGAGACCGAAGACACAACAATTGCTGATATTGCTGTTGCAACTAATGCCGGACAAATTAAAACCGGAGCTCCGAGCAGGACTGACAGGGTTGCCAAATATAACCAGCTTCTTCGTATTGAAGATATGCTTGGTCCCGACGGTATTTATGCCGGACGCAGTATTTTCAACAGATAATATTAAAAAATAAAATCGGAAATTATTATGATAAAATTCGGTACTGATGGATGGAGAGGATTGATTGCAAGAGATTTTACATTTGAAAATGTAAGAAAAGTAGCTCTTGCTACTGCCCGTTATCTGAAAAACAATTCTAACAATGATGGGATAAGTGTAGTAATCGGATATGATACTCGCTTTTTATCGAGGCAGTTTGCTGAGGAAACAGCTCTTGTACTTGCTTGGCAAGGTATCAAGGTTCAACTTGCAAATTCTGTGTCATCAACGCCACAGGTTTCATATCATACAAAACAAAAGAATGCTTCACTTGGTATCGTCATTACGGCTAGCCATAATCCTCCCGTTTACAACGGCTATAAGGTAAAAGCAAATTTTGGCGGTCCTGCTAAGCCCGAAGATATAGCCGCATTGGAATCGGAATTGAAAAAATTGTTGAGTAAGCCTCCGCAATTTAAGATGAAATCACTCAATGAGTATATTAAATTAGGTTTTATTAAGCTTTTCGATGCCAAAGAATCCTACTTGAGATATTTGAAGAAGAAGATTGACATTGACGCTATTAATAATGCAGGATTTAAAATACTTTATGACCCCATGCACGGTGCTGGTATTGATACCTTGAAGCACCTGCTCCCCGAGGTTGAGGAAATTCATGGTGAATATAATCCTTCTTTCGGAGAAATTGACCATCCTGAGCCTATTGCTGAATGCCTCGGTACACTTTCTGCGAAAATAAAAGAAGGTGACTATGACATTGGTTTAGCTACTGACGGTGATGCCGACAGACTTGGACTGATGGACCACGAGGGTAATTTTGTAGATTCTCATAAAATATTCATGATTCTTTTAAAATATCTTTATGAGCAGAAGAAGAAACGGGGTGCCGTTGCCAAAACTGTGTCACTGACATCAATGGTTAACCTTTACTGTGAAAAGCATAACTTGAAACTCTTTGAAACAGCGGTCGGGTTCAAGCACATTGCTAAATTGATGGTCGAGGATAAAATATTGATAGGTGGTGAAGAGTCCGGGGGCTTGAGTTCGATAGTGCATATTCCGGAAAGAGACGGCTTGTTTAATTCGCTAATGATTCTGGAAATTATGGCTGCCAGAGGAAAATCTCTGAAAGAATTATGCGATGAGCTGGATGAAGAATTCGGCATTCACAAGTTCAGCAGAAGAGATGTTATTGTTACCGAAGAACTCAAAGAAGTGATTCTTAATGCAGCAGCAGCGAATCCCTCCAAATTAGGAAAATATAATGTAACCGGAAATAATTTTACTGACGGGTACAAATTTTTTGTTGATAAGGGGTGGCTTTTGATACGTGCTTCAGGAACAGAACCGCTAATCAGGTTTTATGCCGAAGCTGATTCTGAAACTAAGGTTGAGGAGTTGCTCGACGCCGGAATGAAATTGAAATAGTATTTTGTAGGGATGAATTGTAAATGCCGGAACTGACGAGAAAAAGTCATTTCCGGCATGTTTATTTATTTAGACAGCTCACTTTCTATTTCTTGTAAGATTTTGCTGTTGTTTGATATAGCTTTACCATTTGGAAATTGGCTTGCATAAGCCCTGATTATACTTACAAGCTGGTCATACTTCTTCATAAAATACAGTGCTTCAATTTTCCCTATGAAAGCATCTTCATAATATTTTGTATCGCTGTAGTTATTAATTACAGCGTCGAAATAAATTACCGAAGCTCTGGGACTGTCCATCTTCCGATATAATATAGCTGTAAAATACTCTCTGTAAGCAAGTTTATCTCTTAGTTCGCTGATACGCTTTGACGATTCTACATTGAGCGAATCATCAGGATAAAGATACTGGAATTCCATGAATGATTCGATAGCTTTGCTTGTATATTCTTGGTCACGATCGAATGAAGGTGACAAATTGTAATAGCACAGGGCATTTTTATACAGGCTCTCTTTGCTGTGTGAGCTGCCCGGATAAACTCGTCGTAACATGCTGTAATTAAAAGCGGCAAGTATGAATTCGTCCCTGTGAAAATTAATCTCAGCCAAATAATACTGAGCATCGTCGGCATATTGACTTGCCGGATATTGAAGTTTAATTATGTCGAAGTATTGTTTAGCTTCGAGATAATCTTCATTGTTATATAATTCAACGCCTTTACTGAAAACCTGTTCAGCATTGATGTTCTCAGGTGTTTTGTGACTGCTGCAAGCAACTACGGAAATCAAGAGCAGAATGAGCAATATTTTTTTCATTAATTTTTCTTCGGATTCAACAATAAATCAAAAATAACAATATCTGATGATAAATATAACGAATAAGATAAATAATTGTTAAATAAATGCAATTAAATAATAAAATTGGAAAATATTTCTTTGTAGTTATAAAAAAAAGTATTACTTTTGAAATCCTGAAAATTGTGATAATTCTGGGACGTCGCCAAGCGGTAAGGCAGCGGGTTTTGGGTCCGCCATACGTAGGTTCGAATCCTACCGTCCCAGCTTTTTTGTAACTCAGATTGCTTCCAGGATGCACGATTTTAAAGTTGCGAGCGGCAGGTCAAACATTGAACTGGCAACAAAAGTTGCCGGTCATTTAGGTATTGAATTAACCGAAACGAATATCAGAAATTTTAGTGACGGTGAAATTTGGGCAAAATTTGAAGATAATGTCCGAGGCGTAGATTTATTTTTAATTCAATCAACATTTGCTCCATCAGATAATTTAATGGAACTGTTGATATTGATTGATGCAGCAAAACGAGCATCAGCAAAACGAATCACTGCTGTAATACCGTATTACGGATATGCTCGACAGGACCGGAAAGACCAACCTCGAGTATCAGTTACAGCAAAGCTTATAGCGAATCTTTTGACGCGAGCCGGTGCTGACAGAGTTATTACTATTGACTTGCACTCATCACAGATTCAAGGCTTTTTCGATATTCCTTTAGACCACTTGTATGCTTCTCCGGTCTTATTAAGGGCAATCAGAAAACTTAATCTGGATAATATAGTAGTTGCTTCTCCTGATGTTGGAGGTGTTAAAACAGCACGCTCTTATTCTCAAAGAATAAACGGCGATCTTGTACTCGTTGATAAAAGAAGGCCTGAGCATAATGTAGCCGAAATCATGAGTATCATCGGCGAAGTTAAAGATAAAAATGTGCTTATTGTTGATGATATGATTGACACCGGCAGTACTTTTGTAAAATGTGCCGAGGCATTGAAAGTAAAGGGCGCACTTGAAATTTATGGTGTTACAGTACACCCTGTGTTTTCAGGTACTGCTCTGGATAGAATCGAGAAGTGTGAAGCGGTAGAAAAAGTATTTGTTACCGATACTATTCCACTTAAACGGCTTTCTGATAAAATTGAAGTTATCAGTGTTGGAGAATTGCTTGCTGAAGCTATAATCCGTACACACGATAACCGTTCTATCAGTTCGCTTTTTGAAATTGAAAGATAAAAATTAACTGTATTGAGGATTAATAAGCTATGAAAGAAATAGCATTAGTTGCAGAAAGACGTTCAACCGGTAAAAGAGCTTCTAAAGATGTCCGTAATTCCGGCTTTATTCCGGGCATTTATTATGCTCAAGGTGATGAAAACATAAACATAAAAGTTAAGCCGCTTGCTTTGAGACCTATTGTTTATACATCTCTTACAAGACTTGTAAACTTGCAATTCGAGGGAGAAAGTAACAACAGACTTTGTTTCTTGAAAGATGTAAATTTCGATCCGGTTACTGATCAGATTGTTCACTTTGACTTACAAGGTATCAAGGAAGATCAAAAGGTTACTGTCGAAGTTCCATTCCAACTTATCGGTCAACCAGTTGGAGTCAGACAAGGTGGTAAACTCATGCAGACTTTGCATAAGATTAAAATTAAATGTCTGCCTAACGACATGGTTGAATCGCTCGAAGCCAATATTTCTAAACTTGCTATGGGCGATGTTCTGTACTTGAAAGACATCAATACCGAAAACCTTGAAATTGAACTTCCCGAAGATACCGTGATTGCACGTGTCAGCAAGCCACGTGGTGGTGTTGCTACTGCTCAGGAATCAAAATAAACTGATATTCTTTACGCTTTAAGAGTAAATCGGCTTCGCTGATGCCGATTTACTCTTTTTGTGTTTTGTGTACTTGTTT
>JBAYPL010000214.1:0-5067 GCA_041677745.1 Kapaibacterium sp. (SeqCode) | reverse complement strand
AATGTTGGTTGGAGAATTGATTACCATTTTACAAGCGGAAATTTAGCAGCTGATGTTAATAATTCTTATCATCAACCTGAGATTGAAGGTTCTGACCATTGTCCTATAATTTTGGAAATATTTTAAGGAATAATTTTAATGAAAAAGAAAATCATTTACGGTCTGATTTTAGTATATTCTCTAATGATATTATTGCAACTTATAATTGTAAAGTTTGATAATCCGCCTGTTTTGAATTCGCCTGAATGGGATTCAGCCCGAACTAAACAGACATTCATGAACTTGTGTGCTGATTGCCATAGTAACGAAACAGTCTATCCTTGGTACAGCTACATACCTCCGGTTTCCTTTTTGATTTACACTGATGTTGCAAACGGCAGAAAACATTTCAATATCTCGGAATACACAAAGGAAGACGGTGTAAAATCTGCTTACGAATACAAAAAAGGGGAGATGCCATTGTGGATTTACACTTTGATGCATAGAGATGCAATTCTGGACGAAAATTCTAAGGCTGAGTTCATCGAAGGATTGGAAGCGACTTTTGGGAAGTATGAACGAGAAGAACTTGAGAAGAATTATTACAACCATCCAACAGAATGATTTTATGCAATAGTTGCGTGGATTTTTCGGTATTTTGGTAACATAACGGTGATTTTTGTACCGGCTCCCGGAGTACTTTCGGCATTGATGGTGCCTTTGTGAAGCTCAGCGAATTCTTTACAGATTTTTAATCCTAATCCGGTACCTTTTTCGTTTTTAGTTCCTTTTGTTGACTCGGTATTTGAAGCAAAAAGCTTTGCTAATTTGTCGGATGTCATTCCAACTCCATTGTCGTAAATCATCAAGTTATAGAATGTGGCATGATCTTCGAACACGATTTCGACCACATCTTTCGGACGGCAGTATTTGATAGCGTTCATCACAAGATTTCGGATTATCACCGAAATCATGTTTCTGTCCGCAGTGATAATAGCTTCGGGAACTTTTTTAATGAAGTTGATTTGTTTGATTGAAGCATGTTCATTCACTTGATTAATTATCTCATCAGTCAAGATACGAATATTGAAATTATCGTATCTGGGCTTAAGTTCCATGTTTTGTGATAGAGCCCAAGTGAGAAGATTATTCAAAATATCATTCAGATTTTGAAGAGAAGAACGCAGCCTGTTTATAAGCGAGAACATCTTTTCTGGTGGTAACTTGTCATAATATTCGACAATCATGTCATTACTTGATATAGAAGCTGCAATATGATTTTTCAAGTCATGGGCTATGACTTTGAATATTTTGGTATTATCCTCATTTGCTTTTGAAAGTTTGATAGACTTTTCGTTGAATTGTTCAATTGTGTACCAAAACTGACTAATGATAGGTTTGAAAATAAGAAAAGCTTCTATAAGCAGAATTATCAACATAACATTCAGTAAGTTGCCGCTTATGCTTTTAAGATTGACTAACTTCTGCTTGGATTCGGTGGCATAACGCACCGTTAAGTCGTCAACTATGCTATTGTATTTTTCTTCTGCTTTCAGAACTTTGCTCATTCTTACATCCCAAGTGGGTAAAAGTTCCGGCTCATTAAATTTGTCTTTCTCAATTTCTTGTAAAAAAGAGTAAAAATGGGTACGAAGTTCTTTGAAAGATTCGGCTAATTCGTTATACAGTCTGTTGGTATATCTGAATTTTTGGTCGGTAAGAAAAGAGAAATCATTATTATTTCTGAGTAAGGAATCATTAATAATCCACTCTTTGTAAGAATTTCGTATTCCAACAGTCATCCTGACTGACCTATCCAAATCGTACCTTACCATCAAAATATCTTTTATCATTGATTGGCTCAGAGTTCTCTGTCGAGCTGACAAGCTGACAATTTCCGAGTCAGTCAACTGTTCTGAGAGATTTTTCTGAATATAAATATTTGCAACAACCATCAACACTGCAAGCAAAGTTAATGCGAGGCTATAAAAATAAGTATATTTTTTTAGCTGTTTCAAGTTGATTGAAAAGGCATTTATTTTTGTTTTCATCTCAGAACGTTAATAGTAAGGCATAAATTAAAATTTAAAATTTAAAAATATGAACTTTTCGGCACATAGTAAAGTTATAATCACTTTATGAATAAACAATATTCATTATTTCATTTTGAATTAACCTGAAAAATTCATTTATATATACCAACAATGACATAATTTTTGAATAAAAGTTACATTAATTCTTTCTCATTGAGTGTTCATTTAAAATAAGCAGTTGTAAAGTAAAGGCTTGACGACATCTTGAGAGGATAGTCAAGCCTTTGATTCGGATAGTTAGGTCAATTTGTAATCAGGAATTGTAAATCATCACCGGGCATGTATTCTTTGGTTTCTACACCAAATTTGAAAATTCTGGTAGCTTTGTTGCCTATCAGCGTAACTTTATCGTCAAGAACTTGGATGCTACTGCCTTCGCGCAGTCCGACAACATAAATGTCTCTATTCATTTGTAGAAATTCCAATAGACGTTGCTCGCGGGTTTCGCCGTGATGTCCCTCCGGATGAGCATCTAAATAATGAGGGTTTATCTGAAAAGGGATAAGATTGAGTGCATCAAATGTTGGCGGCTCGACCACAGGCATATCATTTGTTGTCCTGATTGTCGGACAAGCGAGATTGGAGCCGGCACTCCATCCGATATATGGCATTCCGCCCTTTACTTTATTTACAATTAATTCTTTCAAGTTATTGTCATAAATTGTTTTAAGTAAGTTAAAAGTATTGCCTCCTCCAACAGCAATTGCATCGGAGTTTTCAAGAATTGATGATGCATTACCGGAGTGTACGGATATGATTTCATAACCTAAGTGATTAAAAACACTTGCTACCTTAGCTGTATAATCATCTTGGGAAATAGTAATTCCGGCATAAGGCACAAACGCAATATTCTTTATACTTTTACCGAAATAATTTTGTATATCCTTGTAAGCATGTTCTAAATAAGTATATCCTTGCGTAGTTGAATTACTTAGAAGCAGAAGTTTCATGATTTTTAATCCTTTTTTATAATTCTTCAAAATAGATATTCAATTTATCAAAAAAAAGGCTAATAACAAAATTATGCTATGTTTTTCTGTCAGATTAACTGAGATGCTGATTAATTCGTCTTCCAAAATTCCACTGATACTTAAATAAGTATTATTTCATCTTATAATATTATATTTGTAAAATTTAAAAATTGAATTTTATAAATGATACAAAGTATTTTAATAAAAGATTTTGCATTGATTGAGAGTGTCCACATCAATCCGGCTCCCGGACTTAATGTCATTATCGGAGAAACCGGTTCCGGGAAGTCTATGCTTATTGATGCACTTATCCTGGCATTTGGTGGCAGAGCATCCAGCGAAGTAGTGAGAAACGGTGCTTCCAAGTCTATCATCGAAATAGAATTCGAAGATAAAGACGGCAGGATAAAAAAATTGCTTTCGGGTAATGATGTTGATGTTGACAGCGACATTATAATTCTTCGTCGTGAAATCAATGTCAAGGGAGCAACTCGCAATTTCTTGAATGATACTCCGGTTAGTCTGACATTACTCAGGGAAATTGGAAATTTGTTCATTGACTTCCATGGACAGCATGAACACCAGTCGCTGCTTAACTCCGCAAATCATATTGAAATATTTGATAAATCGTGCATTCTTGATGATTTAATAATAGATTATCAAAATAAATTGAATGCGTTACGTGAAATGACCGGAAATCTGAGGAATTTAAACTCTGAAGAGAAGAAGTTAAAAGATAAGTTTGAAATAAACAACTTCAAACTCGAAGAAATTAGAAAAGTAAATCCGGTGGAAAATGAAGATACCAAGCTTGCTGATGAACTGAAAATATTAGAAAATTCAGAATTCTTATTTGGACTAAGCTCGGAATTATACGATGTATTGTTCGATTCGGAATATTCTGCTTATACAAGTCTGAATCGCTCTCTTAACATTTTATCACAGTTGATTGAGTACGATACTTCTTTCAAAGATTTTTACAAAGAGCTTGAATCAGCAATAATCAGTGCCAAAGAGATAGCTTTGTTCGCTAATGATTACAACAATTCTGTCGAATTCAACCCTGAGAAAATCGAATCTATCAGAACAAGATTATTACAACTTAGGGGACTAGAGAAAAAATACGGCAGTATAGACGAAGTCTTGAAATTAAAACAAGAAATCGAGAATGAATTAAGCTTGACAGAGAATTTCGATGACGAGAAATTACTACTTGTAAATAAAATAAAAGCCACAAAGAAAGAACTATTGGAATCAGCCCTCCAAATAGAAAGAATGAGGTTAGAATCAAAAGGTGATTTCAGTAAAAGTATTGTTCAAAGTCTTAATCAACTTGGTATAGCAAATTCAAGATTTGAGGTTAATATTGACAGAGCTGTCGCAATTAGTGACTCTGACGAATCACTTACAGTGAATCACGATGGACAAATTGTGCAATTTCTTGAGAATGGTATCAATAATCTGGAATTCTATATATCCACTAATCTCGGCGAAGAGTCTAAACCGTTAAAAGGTGTAGCCTCAGGAGGTGAGATTTCAAGAATCATGCTGTCAATTAAAAATATTTTGGCTGATAAGGATAACATATCATGTCTTATATTCGATGAAATTGATACAGGTGTTAGTGGCAGAGTTGCACAAATGGTCGGTATTTCGATGAGAGAACTTTCAAAATATCATCAGATACTCACAATCTCACATTTACCGCAAATTGCTGCAAGTGCCGGACAGTTGATTCTGATAGAAAAAAAAGAAGAATCGGGTAAAACATTTTCACGTGCCGAAATACTCCAAGGCGATAAGGCGGTGATAGAAATTGCAAAAATGATGAGTGGCAACGAGGTGAGTAAAGCTTCCATAGAAAATGCACAGATTTTAATTGAACAGATTAAAGAGTCGGATAATGATGTACAGCAGAACATTTTTCAGTAAGGAGGAGCTCGAATCTGCACTGAGCACTTCTATTGATCCTATAGAGCTTAATAGGATATTATCTGCTTATGATATGGCGGACATGGCGTATT
>JBAYPL010000213.1:0-5076 GCA_041677745.1 Kapaibacterium sp. (SeqCode) | reverse complement strand
TTAAGACATTACCGGTAGGGACTGCTTATGCAGTTTGGACCGGCGTTGGAGCCGTTGGGACTACAATTCTCGGGATGATATTGTTCAAAGAGTCAACAGAATTCTGGAGAATTTTCTTTATCTTAATGATTGTATGTGGTATAGTCGGTTTAAAATTCGTTTCTAAATAATATCACTATTTGCTGATTATTATTATTGAAATAAAATTTATTTTTTTAAATATTTTTTTCAAAAATAATGAAACTTTTTGCTAAATTATGACTCTTACTATATGTATTGACAATTTGATTAAGCGAAATGACCGATTCAGAAAAGAAGAAAGAGTTTATGATTCTTTACAAAGAATTGCATGGACCGCTTCTCAGATTTGCCCGGGCAATGACGAGAAACCGTGAGGATGCTAAAGACCTTGCTTCCGAGACGATACTCATTGCTTATGAAAATTTTCACAAGGTAAAAAACAGGCAGGTGTTTTTGTCATACCTCTTCTCAATAGCAACTCGTCTCCACAAGCGGCGCCGCTGGAGATTACGCCTTTTCGGAGAATATGACGAAACAAGGGCTTTACAAATTACTGCAGATACCCGTGCTCCCGACTCCTCGCTCGATATTGAAGCTCTCTATATTGCTTTAGACAAACTTCCCTCAAAGATGAAGGAAACTGTTGTTCTATTTGAAATTTCCGGATTAAGTATTAAGGAAATTGTTGATATTCAGGGAGGTACTATTTCGGGAGTAAAATCCCGCTTGGTGAGAGGAAGAGAACTATTGAAATCTCTATTGTCCGACGAGCAAGAATTGACAAATTCGATTAAAACTGAGAACTCTAAATCGAAAGCAGAAAATGTAAAAAGTATTATGAAGGATAAACAAATTTTTGAAGCAGGTGCATTATGAGTTATGATAATATTAATCTTGACGAGCTTTTTGATAAAGCAAAAAAAGCAGAACCCGCGTTGAAATGAGATGATGTAGAATTTATTCTTGATAATGACACTCCACTGCCTGAAACTAATTATTTCAGTAAATTTTTCACAGGAGATTTTAAAATGATTATGATAATTGGCGCCGCTATAACAGCAATAGGAGTAATTTTTCTTAATACTTTCAATTTTAATGAGAATTATGAAAATTACAATAACGCCGACAGATATATAAGTATATCCGGAGATAAGACAAATCCCAAAGAAGAACTGAATACTATTATTCCACACCCAAGCGGTGAGCAATATGCTGTTGACTACCGGGAAAAATATAAGGGTACTGAATCTGCTACGACTCAAGAAATTAAAACAGATTCCGATTCAAGTTCAATGAAGATACAGTCTAAAGACAAGGTTATCAAGGGAATTAACTCCATCAAACTACTGCCGGAGGAAATACTGCAATTAGGTATCAAAGTTGATGAGTCCGGAAGATACATAGAAGTGTTAATGAGTAAAAATCAACCTCGTTTCAGAAAGATTTATGTTGACGGAGGTATCGAATTTGATAATGAGCAAGCTATTGTCAAAGATGCAGACAAGTATATCATTCCAAGTATGATTACTGATAATCGGGGGCTTAGACGTGTGGAAATTCATTCAGCTGAGGATACAGAAATCAGTATCGAAAAAACCATAGTTGATTCCATTGGAAACAATACAACAAAAATCAGAATGGCTCAAAATATTGATTCTGTAATTAACCTAAACGGTAAAATCGTCGAAGAGATTAACATTAATTCAATGCGATTTGAAATACGTGATTCTAATTCCAAACAAATAAATACTGACAATATAAAAGTATCCTCCATATCTGTTGATTTGGACACGAATCATAAGGAATTGAAAAAGAAATTCGGAATAGGTGTTAATGACTCAATTTTTTCAAAGAGGATTTTAATAGACAAAAGGGCAAAAAATCCGGATGGTTCTATTATTGACAGCAAAAATATTCAGATTTCTTTTAACGACAGTTTGTCGGAGCCCATTAATTTCAGTCTGCTGGAGCATGACATAAACAAATTACTGCCGATTGAAATCATGTTACCCAATTCTCAAGACAGAAACGGAAAACACCTGAAAGATTTCGCATTCATCATTTGGTTGAATTTAGATGAAGAAACATACTCTAAACTGCCTAAGCGTGTTCAAATGGCAGTTAAGCCTGAGTATGAAGCACTTAATAAAACCGGTGGGGCAGTATGCGGATATTCACCTAATGAAAATGGAAAAAATTATCTTGATGTCTGGCGAACTTGCGACGGTGTTCTTGAAAATCTAAATGCTTCACCTAATCCTACAGACGGATATATAAGCCTGTCATTCAAACTGAGAGAAAGCCGAAATATTTCAATTACCATAAATGATGTATTCGGAAATAAAATTCAAGATGTAGTAAAAAATAAACGATTCAATGAAGGCGATAATTTTGAATCATTCAATATTAATGCCGTCGAATCAGGCATGTACCTGATTGTCGTTACTACCGATACAGGCGAACAAGCGCTTCACAGGGTTATACTCAACAGATAAATTCCTCTGATTTACATTTCAAGGGGTAGATTGAATATGTCTGCCCCTTACTTTTATTTTTCAAATCAACATTAATACAGATTTAAAAAAATTTTAAAATATTGTCATGTCTTATCAGTTTTTAAAAACATGTTTAGCTGAATTTGATATTGTTCTACTATGAAAAAAATAATTGAAAATCCTTATTTGTTACTCATAGCCAGATTAGTCTTAGGCTTTATCTTTGTCTCCTACGGGATGGGTAAAATATCCGATCCCGGGAAGTTTGCTGAAGAGATTTCATATTATGCACTTATGCCGGAATTTACATTAAATATTTTGGCAATTATTTTACCATGGATTGAACTTGTAACCGGTCTGTTAATATTGCTGGGAGTTCGATTAAAATCCGGTTCATTTCTTGCCGGAGCATTAATGCTCATATTTAGTCTTGCAGTCATTTGGGCAATAGCTATGGGGCTTGACATAAATTGCGGATGTTCAAGTACTAATCCTCAGAAAGTCGGATTGCCTAAACTATTAGAGAATATCGGCTTGCTGGCATTGTCACTTCTTATCTTTATTAATCCGATAAGGAAGTTTTCACTTGAATCATTCGTCGAAAAATGATGTTTGGATAAATTCTTTTTTAAAATATTTGGCAAAATCTATAGCCGATTTTGTTGCACCACGTCATTGTATCGTATGTAAAAACTATATTGACATTTCCATGTCACAATTCAAGTTTATCTGTGGCAAATGCTATGACAATATGCCTTTTACTGACGATTCAAATATAATACTCAACAGATTTCATGCTCATTTCGGCAAGAATTCTATAATAAGTCGAGCCTGTTCACTTATATCTCTAAAAGATGAAAATGACTACTTGAATATTGTTTATGCCTTAAAATATAATAAATTCACCGATATCGTAAACGATATTGGTGAGCTTTTAGCAAGAAGGATAGTTTTAGAGAGTATGGACGACTTCGACCTGATTGTACCTATTCCGATTCATAAAGTCAAGGAGCGGGAAAGAGGTTTCAATCAATCCGATTTAATTGCCTATGCAATTTCCGAATACCTCAATATACCTGTGAGAACAGATGTGATAATTCGGAGCAAATACACGATTACTCAAACAGTTCTCGATAAGAATCAAAGAGAAGTCAACATGAAAAAAGTATTTACCATTCCGAAAATATCTGAAATAAAGGACAAAAAAATTTTGATCATTGATGATGTACTTACTACTGGTGCAACCATTAATTCAGCGGCAGCGGTTTTGACTTCGGCAGGTGCATCCGAGACGGGCTGTGCCACTTTGATTGCTGCCGGTATTTAAGATTTTAACAAAAAAATATAGGTATTAAAATGAGATTAAAAAGAGAAAATTGTGCTGCTGTATTGATTGACATTCAGTCGAAATTATTCCCGCATATTCATGAACATAAGATACTCGAAGACAAGGTCAGCCGTTTGTTACGAGGATTACAAGTACTGGATGTGCCATTACTTGTTACTCAGCAATACTCAAGAGGTATAGGAGAAACAATAGACAGTTTGAAAAATATTATTGGTGATGGTTTTAAACATATCGAAAAGTCAGAATTCAGTTGTATGGATAATGTTGATTTCCAAGCTGAATTTATGGGCTTAGGAAGAGACCAACTCATAATATTTGGTATAGAGTCGCATGTATGTGTATTACAGACTGTCATTGATACCGTAAATATGGGTTATACAGCTGTTCTCGTTGAGGATTGTATTTCGTCGAGAAATATTAAGGACAAAAAAACTGCTCTTATGAGGGCTGCTAAGGAAGGTGCAATAATCACCAGTTATGAAGCTCTCCTCTTTGAGTTAACGCGTGTTTCAGGAACTGAAGAATTTAAGGCTATATCCAAAATAGTTAAGTAGGATTATATGGAACTTCAAGAGATTATTGATTGGTTCAAATCTAATTATAACCAAAAGAATATTGAGGGTATGAGACGATTTGGTATTGTAACCGATAAAGCATTCGGTATCAGCAGTAAACAGTTAGATGATTTGAGAAAAGTAGTGGGCACAAATCATGAAATTGCAATAAAATTATGGGAAACAGGGTATCATGAAACCAAGATGTTAGCAGCATTAATTGCTGACCCGAAACTTGTCAGTCCGCAACTTATGGATAAATGGGTGCTTGACTTTGATAATTGGGCAATATGTGACTCTGTTTGCGGTAAGTTATTTCGAAAGACTTCCTATGTATATGATAAAATTGACCAATGGGCTGAGCGTGAAGAGTTGTATGTAAAACGCGCAGCTTTTGCGTTGATTGCATGGATAGCAGTTCATCATAAGAAACAACCCGATGATTTTTTCTTACATTATTATGATCTGATAATAACTCATTCTAAAGATGAACGAGACCACATTAAGAAAGCAGTAAACTGGGCATTACGACAAATCGGAAAGAGAAGCAGAGCTCTCGGTCTTGAAGCACTTGAAATCTGTGAATTATTGCACAGAGAATTCAGTGAGTCACGTTCTGCTAAATGGATTGCATCAGATGCAAAACGTGAATTGAAAG
>JBAYPL010000212.1:0-5122 GCA_041677745.1 Kapaibacterium sp. (SeqCode) | reverse complement strand
CTCACCGGGAGATAATGGCTCTCCTGAATGGGTTTCATCGTAAGTCCATGTATTATGGTCAGACCAATTTCCGGATTGGCGGCTGTAGAAGGTAGCGGCATATTTCTCACCAATATAAAATTCACCTAAACCGCTCCAATAGTTTTCTTGATTAGCAATCTTTACAGTAGCAAGACCGGTAATCCATTCCAACTCATTGTATTCTCTTTGCTTCCACAAGGGAGACTCAACAGGTATGCTCTTTCTTAACAGTAAAGCGTTATTTGGAGTACCATTCGACAAATTAGCTATTTCAGATGCCGGAAACTGAAATGTAACATTGGCTTTACGACTGCCAAGGCTGAAATTCTGCCAAGGAGCTATTAACCAGAAGTAATTAATTTTCTTGTCCGAGTCTATCCTTGCTGCATTGATGTTCGGAGGCGAGCCTGCAATGCCTGCAACCAAGCCGCCGACACCGGTACCATTCATTACTTCTAATGTTGCGGGCAAATACTGTGAACCAAAACCTATTTCATATTTGAATGAAAAATTGTCAGTTCCATTCATTTGTTTCAGCAAGAAACCATCTACGTGACCACTGCCACTTCTAAGTATAGATGAGGTATCCTGTGTGAGAATCAGCTTTTTATTATTAGTTCGGGCATCAATATTCGCTAAGTTTGATTCTGTAAATTCAAGTCTTCTCATAATTTTTAAGGATGCGGAGTCTGCTGAACCGGCTAAAAATGCATTGCCTGACGTCTTTGACAAGCGAAGATGATAGAGGCTGATTCCTGTACTGTCATTCATAACGAGATGTTGGTTGCTCGTTCCGTTTAAATTTAGTATTGCATTATTCGGGATTACAGATGTTCCGTCACTTACAATAAATTGCCCTTTTAGGTTTACTAAACCGTTACCCATCAGCAATGTACCTTGTTGTATTATCAACGAGTCTTCAATTGTATAATTAAACGGAGAAAATGAAACGGTTTTATTTACTGCACCGGTATTATTTACAATAATTGTCTTAGGATTAACCGGACCATCGCCCATTGCTTGACCCTGTGTGCCAATATACTCATAAGTACCCTTACCGTATGCTCTGACTGAGCTTGTTCGTATTGCGCCGATATTCGGAGTTGGTCCATCAACAGAAGTAAATCCGAAAGCATCATCGGTAGCAACATTACAATTATCATTTAAGGCAAAAGAAAGACCTCTTAAATACCTCTCATCTACGATTCTTAACTTCCCGGGCAAGGAATTGTCCACCTCCACTGTAACTGACCTTACACGCGGATTTGAATTCTGGATAGATACAGTATGACCTCTCCCGATAAATACTCGATCTGTCTCAAGAATGGGCAACCTGATTGCAGGAGGTCCTTCATAACTTCCGGTTCTCCAAGTAGAAAGTTGATTCCAGTCACCGCTTGCAGCCGAGAAAAATCTTTGACCTGCCACCTCACCTATCACAAAATCTCCAAACTCCCTATTCACTCGTGTCCTGGTAGTGGAATCCGTACGAATATCAGGATCACTTATATACCATGATCCGGCTTGGTCCCAGGCAGGAGTCCTTCTGAAATGTTCAAATATACCAAATGAAGAACCTGCTTTAACATCACCTGCCGGAACATTCCCGGGGCGGAATTGTAATGTCAAGGTAAAATTCCTTGGTTCATCTCCTAATGAAAAAGGAGTCAATCCGGCAGGCAAAATTCTCCAATATCTATCAATATGAGTACCCGGCTGGATATCAGAAGCATTGGCTATGTCCGGATGTGCTGTCGGATAGGAAGTAACAGAAAGTAGTCCGGGAGTTCCTGAACCTGTAGAGGTAACGATTCTTGCCGGTGTATAAAAGCTTGGACATCCCACAGTAAACAACTTATCCTGCGGTCCGTCATTTATCCATCTTCTTAGCTCTCCGTTTACATGTCCTGTTCCAAATCTTTGTATTGAAGCCAAATCACTTTCATTGGTACCTACTTGAACAAATCTGTTATTTCCTGTTTGAATATGTGCTTTGTTACCTATTGAAAATTCCAATGTATTGTGAAGTATGATGTTTGAATTAGGATATAATCCTTCGTCAGATAAAATAACTCTGCCACTATCCGATTTATTCACAACAAAGTCGAAAAATGGTGTACCTTGACTGTTATCCTTGATTCTTAATGTTTGGTCAAACTTTGTCGCCGGTGAGGATGACTGATTACCAAAGAATGACACTCGTCTGGTTCCTTGTAACCCGGATTTGTAAACTCCGTCAATAGTAAAATCACCGCCTATATTTAAATTATTTCCATTCTGATTAAATATAGCATTGTCTCCGATAATCATATCATTTCGAACAGTTACAATCGGCGAACCGACATATAAATCATTTCCATGTGTGTTGGATATTATAAGATTCCAAAATGGTGTTGATGCAATCAAATTAAAAGGCTCAGGCTCGACAGGATTGACAGAAGGGTCACCAAATTGAACCGTACCACCCGTTATCGTGCTTGTTGATGTTGCAACATAATAATCAGGATCCTTTTCTAATGTTATGGATTCTTTCATCGGCTTATATATAATAACTTTGCTGTTACCGGACATCTCATACTTAGAATTGGCTTCGCCAAAGTCGAATGCCGCCCGTCGTTCTGACGGGTTTGTAACAGCTCCTTCACTCATGACTTCAATCAGCGCATTGCCTCTAATTCTGAAATCCACTGCGGAAGTCGAGAATCGTCGCCTCAAACTCCCTGCAACCTTTAGTTTACTGTTTCCTGCTACATCAATAATTGTTACAGACTCGTAAAGAAAATTATCATTTTCCTCATTACCTATGATAAGTTCTCCATCTATAAGCCAAACAGAAGCGTTCTGCCCGCATATCAAACCATTTTCAAAAAATATTCTGCCATTTCTTAGTACCAAGCCGACCAAATCTCCAAGGAATACATCACCGTCTTCATCTGTGGAAAGAGTTATATCAGCATCTACTTCATGTATATACATACCTGCATCCAAATCAAAGTCAATATCAGGATTAGTAATTACTTCGGAAAATTTCTGTGAGAATGATGCAGAGTTATTGATTGTATTCCATACTGAATCAGCCTTTAATATCCTGACATTTCCAATGGATTCATAATTCCCCTCTCCAATGATTCGTGAAGAATCTGCACCATCAAATACAAGTCTTATATTTCGTGATGAATTCCGATAAAAATCTATTCCTCTGTTGACACTTCCTTGATTATTCAAGTCTCTCACAATGAAAATTGTATCAATGCTTGTTACTGTATCAATGCTTGTTACTGAAGGTGATGATGATTTTCTTATAAGACCGGTATTTCCTACAACTATAGATCCTGCTATTCGCAATGACTTATTCGACGAGGCAGTATTTGCAAAAACAAGACTCGGAGAACTCGACGGGCTTGTAATACCCACACCGAGCGAATCAATCGGATGATTGATGTCACTTACATAATTAACTGTGTGGTTATCTCCTATATATACAGTATCATTGGCATAGAATCCCGGGTAATTAAGAGCCGGAACATTGTCAGCGTCGTGCTTTCCTTCATTGGTGATATTTGTCCATGTGTTTGGATTGTTCCAATCGCCGCTCTGTTTACTCCAATAAACTTTACCTTTTGCAAAGGCTGATGGTTCCCCTGATGACCAATCAAAATATGGCAAGGTCTGAGCATTTTCGACAATAATAAATTTATTCGTCGTGTCAATCTGTAAATTCGTTGCGCCGAAAATGGTAGATGACCAGCCCGGATCTTCTGGTGAGACATCGCTACGTCTGTATATCGCCGGCATGTAGTCCAGAATACTGCCCCTGACTTCAGAATCGTTATAACGCAGCCTTGCACTGACCGTACCGTTATCCGGCCTGTCTATGCCGTTAATATTCACACGCCAGTATTTCGATAGCAAATTAGGACTGCCGGTCAAGGACTCATGCGGGTACTTGCTATGTAAGGTTACTTCCAGATAATTCCCATCTGTAAAATTCATATCATTCAAATCAAATTTTGCTTCACCGTATCTTGGTGCTCTACTTCCTAATGAATCTTCTCCGATTGGGAATCGAAAACTGCGGTCTGCTCCGTTTCCGATTGAAAAATATTTACGTATTTTGCCAGAATTCTCGCCTCCGCTGACTTTTATCATTCTGTTTACGCGAAATGAGTCTAAATTAGCAATCCCGCCACTTGTACCAAAATTTAAGTACTTATTATCAAGCAAATTGATGATTGTATTGGATTGAACATCCATATCGGAATTGATGGTGACGTCGCTACTTATAGTAACTGCTCCGCTTGGCTTATTTATCTGCAAATCGGAAGGAAATTCTGTAAGATTAGAAGTGCCCGTAATCATCTGATTATTCGTACTGTCGAGTATGATGGCACGATTACTGCCCGTATCAAATCCTGTGCTGTTGGAATTATTTATTATATTTCCTTTTATGCTGATTGTTCTGTCATCATTACGGTTACGCAACCTACCGTTTAAGAAAATTAAATCTCCGGTTATGTTTAGATTTGCGTTTTTAGTTAAATTAACATATCTATTGGTTGCAGTGCTTCCGTAGTCAATAGTCAATGACGCAATTGTTGTAGGCAAATCATTACCGGTATTCTGCACTGAGTCTCCATTTCCGATAAATGCAAAGTGATTATTACCAAGTGAATTCCAGTCATAATTTATAATTGAACTACCGCTTGCAGGCCTGATATTTCCGTTATTACCTGTTGTAATACCGTTAGTACTTCCTACGTAAAGCTTCCCGCCGTTTTTTTGAACAAATTGGTCAGTTGTAAAATAATTTTCACCAGGCAAAACTAATTTTCCAACACCATTATTTGATTTCTCAAGTAAAACATACCTTACATTGAAATTACTTATATTGCAATATACCGAATCACCATCACCAATTATTGCATAATCTCTTGAACCAGGAGTATTTAGTCTTGGATAGTCATTAGCTGCATTTCCGGAAATTGCATAACCTTGCTCAGTATTTTCATATAAAATATTTGCTGGCTCATTCGCCCAAGTATTTGGGTCAGTCCAATTTCCTGAGTTTTTTGAATAGAAAATCCTATGGTTATCAACAGGG
>JBAYPL010000211.1:0-5127 GCA_041677745.1 Kapaibacterium sp. (SeqCode) | reverse complement strand
CTTTGATAATAATCATTTACTACGAATGCAGTGCCGATGTATTTCTCTCCGCTTAAAATTTTCGACAGTACAGAGTTTGTCTTCCCATCAGGATTAATATAAGGTATGTAGGTACCTACTGCTCTTTTTCCGTTATTATTTTTGACATTTGTTGCAATTCGAAGCATGTCCCCTTGTTCATTGATTCTCTGAAAAATTGTAAATGTATAATTGTTTTCTTTCAAGTCATCAATGATAGGCTGGTATTTATTGAAGTCCTCGTTAATATTGATTACAGATGTCCCGATTCTCATCAATTGAATTTTTATCTCCTTGCTATCCGAGCTGAACTGGTTAACAGCTTGTATGTTCGTATATTGATTTGACAGATTAATCCCGCCGGATTTTTTGATTATATCCTCTGCAACACTCATTTTACGTATGAGTATAGAATTGAAAAGCTGATTAGCAACCTCACATGATTTATATATATTTGCCGTAGTATTTTTCAGATTGTTTTTCGATATAGTAAGCAACTCATCTTCAGTCTTATTTGATATTTCCTTAGAAAAATACATTACTATTAACAATGCTATTATAGCTATGGTAAGTGATGCACCTATTGTTAAACCCAAAATTTTGAACTGTATATTAATTCTCATATTTACGCCTTATTTCGTTCTATAAAACCGATTTTTATTTCAGTTAAAATACAATGGTTAAAATAACACTTTTTTTTAGATTCAGCAAATTTTGATATGTTAATATAGCATATCTGAAATAAAAAAATTAGACAGTAATGGATATTTTGTATTTATGAATAAGCAGTTCAATAATAAGGTATTAACTTAACATCAGTACTTGTATTCATCACGGTAAAACATAATGATTATAAAATAATTTTCAAAAAAATTACTCTATATCACTAATTCGATGTTGGTTCTGAAAATTTGAGCTGACAAAGAATATTTATAAATTCATAAATTGGTTTCTTGTACCGGTTAGATTAAAATGGAAGTAGTATTTAAAATATTTTCGATAGTAATATTAAGTTACCTTGTAGGTAGTATCCCAACGGCAGTATGGGTAAGTAAAAGATTTTTCGGATTTGATATCAGGACAAAAGGCAGTGGTAACATGGGTAGTACCAATGCCTTCAGAACATTAGGGTGGAAGTGGGGCTTGTTCGTACAATTAGTAGATTTATTAAAGGGTTATGCAGCTGTAGTGTTCATAGCCGGATACATAGGAGAGGGTTTGATTTTCCCTAATGCCACGATGTTTGAGCATATTACTTTGTTAAAGATATTAGCAGGCATCTCTGCAGTTGTTGGACATATATGGTCGGTATTTGCAGGATTCAAAGGCGGTAAAGGTGTAAATACCGCTGCCGGAATGTTGATTGGACTTGCTCCCTATGATGTATTAATTGCATTCTCATTATTTGCATTAACCGTGATATTTTCCGGGTATATTTCACTTGGTTCAATCATGGCAGCATTTTCGATTCCTTCATCAATGATTGTACGTTATAATATTTTTGGTGCCGATATACCGGGATACAGTATATTGATTTATTTTGCCATAGGACTAATGGTGCTTGTTTTATACACACATCGTGCAAACATCAAACGATTACTCGAAGGCAGTGAGAATAAGTTTACACGTCTTCAGTTGATAAAATTAAAACAAAAGGACAGACAGAAAATTGATTAAAGAAAACTTGAAAATTGGTGTATTAGGAGCCGGTGGATGGGGTACATCACTGGCTCTTGTCTTGTTAAATAACGGCTGTGATGTCATACTATGGTCTCATGACAGACAGACAGCAGATATTATTAACGAAACCGGAACAAATCCCGACTATTTACCCGGCATTAAGATATCAGGATTGAAAGTAAGTTCATCCGCAGAAGATTTGAAAGATGTTGACTGGATTGTAAATGCAATACCTACACAATATATTAAAGATACTGTCATCAAACATCAAATACCATTGAAAGATAAATATATAATCAATGGTTCTAAGGGCATTGAAATAAGTACTTTATGCAGGATATCTGAAATATTCAATTCAGTAGGTGGAGTCAGTTACGATAATTATGCAGTACTATCAGGACCAAGCCATGCAGAAGAAGTATCGCGTAAAATGCCAACAACAATTGTTTCTGCATCCGAGAATATTGTGTTTGCTCATGATGTGCAGCAAATGTTTTCCAATGAATACTTTCGCGTTTATGCTTCTGATGATGTTATCGGCTGTGAATTAGGAGGCTCTCTAAAGAATGTGATTGCATTGGCAGCAGGAATTATTGACGGTCTTGGGCTCGGTGATAATACAAAAGCTGCTCTGATTACAAGAGGTCTCGCCGAAATGTCAAGGCTTGGTGTGTCAATGGGTGCTAAGGCATTGACTTTCTCCGGTTTATCCGGTTTAGGGGATTTGTTCGTTACTTGCAACAGTCAACATAGTCGTAACAGAAAGGTTGGTGAGCTGATTGGTAAGGGGCAATCACTAAGCGAAATTATTACTCACATGAAAATGGTTGCTGAAGGTGTTCATACTACTAAGGCAGCTTTGGAGTTAGGGAATAAACATAGTGTGGAGATTCCGATAACAGAACAGGTGTACAGAATTTTATTCGACGGTATTAAGCCGATTGATGCCATTAAAGATTTGATGACCAGACAATCAAAAAAGGAATGGTGGTGGTAAGAAATTGCAGGAATGTAAACTCAATTTGAAATATCATATTGTGAAGAATCTGTATTACAAATTAATGAATACAGAATCTTCACATTATTGACGATTGGCTATGAGCCTTTACCGTAAATTACACGTCCGTACAAATTCTGCACATATCTGTAATTGTTTTTGAGTATAGCTGAGAACTGTGTAATCTGTTCTGCGGATGCTGTTAATCGTTCTTTTAATACATACCAGCTGACAGTTTCTGAACAAGGCGGTGTAGTCAAAGAACCTTCATAATGATAATAGCTTTTATTTTCAGGGATTAATTCAATTAAGTTTATCATACTTTTATCGCTGTAGCTCCCTTTTTCAAGCGGGAAGTTAGATAAGAATCTTGAAAATAATTCATTTTCTGCACCTTCCTCGAATATTATACCTACAACTGCAAGGTCAGTTTCTGAAGCCTTATGGACAAAATGGACTTCCAAGGGGTAATTCTGTCCTTCGATTTGATGCTCGCTCGCAGAGTGATAGTGAAGCTCCAATAGCTGATAATTCATCTCGCCAATCTTTAAACTACTGCCTCCGTCACAAATAAACTTAATGGCATGACCA
The DNA here is from genome assembly GCA_041677745.1 of Kapaibacterium sp. (SeqCode). Lineage (GTDB taxonomy): Bacteria > Bacteroidota > Ignavibacteria > Kapaibacteriales > UBA2268 > JANJTB01. The sequence continues at coordinate 1,841 of JBAYPL010000211.1, read as the reverse complement.
TCATTTTCGATTTGTGTTGAGGTGGTACTGTAATTGAACTCCAAATCGGGCAATTCATCGTTTGATGTAGCTCCAGAAATGTTTATTGGCGATTGGCGTTGGCTGGCACACGGGCTGAAATCGTTGCATAATGATGCCCAGTTTTCCTGGTTGGAGTATGTCCAATATACATCTTCACAACCGGATGTTACAGGAGAATTATTATCTGAGCTACAACCGGCAAAAATAATAATTGTGAATAAAAAAATTAATTTATTGTAAATTCTCAACATATAAAACACCTATAAAAAGTTAAACAAAACGAAAAATCAAGTTTGTCAACACTAATACACTTCTGAAAAACTTGATTACGGTATAAAATATTTTATATTGCAAGCTAAATATATTTAACCTAATTTCTTGTAATTTAAATGATATATGTTAATCTAATCCGTGCAAATTTCTTAAACAACAAAAAAAGGGCTGAAAAATTCAGCCCTTACAATAATGAATATGATCATATTAAGTTCTTTCTTTTAATAATTTCTGTGTATATGGAATCAATCCTCCTGCATCAACGATAGCTTTTCTTGCAGCAGGCAGAGGTATTGTGTCGAAAGATTTACCTTTGGTTTTGTTTATGACTTTTCCTGGCAATATCTCTAATTCATCACCTTGGTCAGCTTCGATTGTCGGACATATAATTGTATTTAAACCCAGATTAATAGAATTTTGAAGGAAAATTCGAGCAAAATCTTTAGCAACTATAGTAAGATTATGTCCTTTCAGTGTAGATGCAGCCTGTTCTCTTGAAGACCCGCAACCAAAATTACGTCCTCCAATCAATACTGCAGATTCATCTTTAGGTTTAGAATTAAGTGATGAGTTCAGCTCTTCAATATCATCAAATGCGAACTGCGGAGTTTCAGTAGGTAATACTGTTGCCATGTATCTACCCGGATAAATAATATCGGTAGAAATATCATCTCCGACTTTATATATGACCTTAGCCATTTTATTTTCCTCCTTTCAGTGGGTTTGAAATAACGCCAAATAATGCAGAATAAGCAGCAACCACAGGCGAAGCTAAGTAAACATCCGATACAGGATTTCCCATTCTGCCTTTGAAATTACGATTTGTTGTTGCAAGAGCTGTTTCACCGTCACCCAAGGCACCCTGATGTACTCCGAGGCATGGACCGCAACCGGAATTCATAACGACGGCTCCGGCTTTCATCAAATCAGTAACATAACCGGCTTCAACAGCTTGAGTGTAAATTCTGGAGGAAGCAGGAAAAACAAGCATCCTCACACTCTTGTCAACCTTTTTCCCACGCAAAATATCCGCCGCTTGAGCAATATCGTCCAATCTTCCGTTTGTGCAAGAACCAATCACGACTTGATGTATCTTAATGCCTTCAACTTCACTGACAGGTTTTACGTTGTCAACAGTATGAGGACAAGCAATTTGTGGCTCGAGTTTTGTTGCATCAATTTCAACGATTGTATCGTATTGAGCATCTTTATCAGGCTGTAAAAGTTCAATCTCCCCAGTGAAGCCTGCTTCTTCGCGGAGATAGCGTACAGTCTCTGCGTCGGGTGGAACTATGCCGGAGGTTGCACCGGCTTCGACAGCCATATTACATATCGTAAGTCTTCCACTTGTCGGCATATTCTGAATAGTAGTACCATGAAATTCCAAAACCTTGAAATTTGCACCCTCAGCAGATATTTTTCCGATAAGATGGAGTATGATGTCTTTGGGAGTGACATATTTAGGCAGCTCCCCATTAATAACTACTTTGATTGTCGCCGGAACTTCTACATTAAGAATATTCCCTAAAGCCCATACAGAAGCCATT
>JBAYPL010000210.1:0-5145 GCA_041677745.1 Kapaibacterium sp. (SeqCode) | reverse complement strand
TGTTACAATTATGCTTACATCTGATTCATTTATCAGCTCATTGTAAAAATTAGCGATATCTGATTGATTAATTTGGGCAACTTCGTTCAAACTCCCGATTCTGGCATTAGAGTAGGGATGATTTCCATACATTTCTTTGTTAAATGCCAATTGAGTAATATAATTGGGGTCTGCATTACTTTGCATTATTTCTGCGGATATTTTATCTTTTTGTCTTTTAAATTCACTGTCATCAAGAACAGAATCAAAAATACATTCTGCTGTCATTTCCAGACAATTTTCAAAATAATGTCCTAATGTTGAAAAACCAAAAGCACATTCATCCCAATAAGCATTAAAAAAGTATGAAGCTCCGACGCTTTCAAACACATTAGAAATTTCTGACGCATTCTTATTGCTCGTACCACTTTGCAACATAGCCATAGTAAAATTTGCCGTACCCGGAATATTGTCGGATGAGGCGCCTTTCTTAAAATTTATTTTAAAATTTACAAGCGGTTGTGATTTGTCTTGATACTTATAGATTTTGATATTTCCTAAGCTTGATATATCAATCTCCGGTATGTTTAATATTATTCCTGAATGATTAAACGGAATATGACTTCTATCTAAAATCATTTTGTTTTTTCGTTAATTTTGTAAACTACAAATATAATAAATTAAGATGATATGTTTTTTCTTGAACAAAATATTATTATTTTCGTCACTATTATAATTTCAAAACAGAAAACAAATGATAAGTCTGATAGACCGATATATAATTAAAGCTCATATCGCACCATTCATATTCGGAACCGGTACAGTATTGTTTATTCTGCTGATGCAGTTTTTAATGATTTCACTGGGCGAACTTGTCGGTAAGGGGCTTAGTGAATGGCTTATAATTAAACTCATTGTATTCAATATGGCATGGATGGTGATTCTGGCTGTACCGATGGGTGTTTTGTTTTCAACTCTCATGACCTTTGGCAGTATGTCCATGGCACATGAAGTAACAATAGTCAAGGCAAGCGGCGGCTCCTTTCTGAGAATGCTGATGCCGATATTGATTAGTTCCATTCTGCTTTACCTGTCTCTGTATTATTTTAACGATGTCATTCTTCCTGAATCAAATCATCAAGTCAAGATAATGACTAATGATATACATAGAAAGAAGCCGACTTTTGCTCTTGAATCAGGTTTGTTTTCTACTCAATTAGACGGATATACTATTTTAGCAAGGAATGTGGATTCGATTTCCGGAGATTTAAGCGGAGTGACAATCTATGACATGACCAAGTTTCAAAATCGTAATATCATATCTTCAGATTCAGGAAAAATTTCATTTACTCCGGATTACAAAAAACTCGTTCTTGATTTGAAAGAAGGTGAAATCCATCAATTCTCGGTGAACAATGTTGATGATTATAAAGTAATCAGATTTTCTGAATACCGTATTGCCATGAACGCATACGGCTTTGCTTTCGAACAGTCAAGTTCTGACATGGTCTCGAAAGGAGACCGTGAAATGAATGTGACTGATATGCAGGCTATTGTAGATACTGCGGAATCCAACAGAAGCAACCTTTTAAGAAGAGTTGATTCATTAATTAATAAAACAGTTCTTGAATATGTTCAAGGTATTAGACCAGCTATTAAGGATACTCTTACCGATGAAATCGCTTCGGATAGCACTTTTAAATCAGAGCTTCAGAATGACTTGAATGATGATAACATAGTGATAATTACAGATGATTCAAAACAAACCACCCCAACGAACAGAACCAAAGAAATGACAGATGATGAATTAGAAGATGCTATGTTGCGAAATAAAGGTATTGCTAAGAGCATTAACGAGAATCATGCTGCAGAAGTTAAACGAAAGTTCGAAAAGGCTGTTGCCGAGGGGAGAACCGACATAAATCAGGATACCGTACTATCTTATGAATCCAAAGCAAAACTTTATGAAAAAGTACTAGCTGAGAAGAAAAATCTTCAACAAATTTCTGATAAAGAAGCTGCTCTCTCAGCATCAAAAGTTAAATCAGATTCTGATAGGATAAAAAAAGTAACCGAAAAAGTAATAACATCACAAACAAAACAAATCGCTATAACTGATAATGACAGTCATCAAGAGGCAGACACATCGTACTATGAAGTACTGAATCGCATGATTCAACATCTCAATTTGACAAAGTCAAGCTTGCAGGCAGACGTAAATAATGTGAAATTTTACGAAGCTCGTTCCAAGCAATATAGAGTAGAAATCTACAAAAAATATTCTCTGCCTTTTGCTTGCGTTATCTTTGTCTTGGTCGGAGCTCCCTTAGGTATTATTACAAAAGGTGGGAATTTTGGAATAAGTGCAGCAATAAGTCTCGTGTTCTACGTATTTTACTGGGCTTGTTTGATTGGTGGCGAAAAATTAGGTGACAGAGGGATGATTCCGCCTTGGTTTGCCATGTGGATGGCAAATATTATTGTTGGTATTATCGGCATTCTCTTAACAATAAGGGTCAACAATGAAAGTATTAAATTTAAACTACCTTCGCTGAATAGGAAAAAATCTTCCTTATTCAATTCAACAATTTGACAGTAGTCCTAATGTCTAATACTAATATGTAAACAAGATTTTTACTAATAGAAGTTGTTTTAAATCGTTTATATCTTTTATTATTATTCACAAAATAAATTTAAAGAATATGAATAACCATCTTGTTCCGATTGTCGTAGAACAAACCAGTCGTGGCGAACGCTCCTATGACATATATTCGAGACTTTTAAAAGAAAATATAATATTTATTGGTGGTCCGATAGATGATTACATGGCAAATTTGGTAATAGCTCAATTATTATTTTTGTCGAGTGAAGACCCTAAGAAAGACATCAACCTATATATAAATTCACCGGGTGGCAGTGTAACAGCAGGACTTGCTATTTATGATACGATGCAATTTGTCAAGAATGATATTTCGACAATATGTATCGGTTTGAGTGCATCTATGGCACAGGTACTGCTTTGTTCAGGTGCCAAAGGCAAGCGTTATGCGCTCCCGAATTCAAGAATACTTATGCACCAGCCTTCCGGTGGTACACAGGGGCAATCTGCAGATATCGAAATTTATACAAAAGAAATTTTACGAACAAGAGACAGTCTGTATTCAATAATCGCTAATCATACCGGTATTGATGTAGATAAAATTAAGGACGATGCAGATAGAGATAAATATATGTCCCCTGACGAAGCACTCGCATACGGAATAATTGACAAAATTCTTGTAAATAACATCGAAACTGAAAATAAGACTGAAGATACTAATAAATAAGAATAATTATGGCTAAAAGAGAAATTTTAGAACGTTGTTCATTCTGCGGTAGGAATGCCAATCAGGTAGAAAGTATGGTGGAAGGAATCAATGGTGTGTTTATTTGTAACCATTGTGTTGATGCGGCTTTGGATATTTTCAACAATCAAGAAAAAATGAATTTCTTCAAAGGAGATGAACTGCTGCATGATCTTCCGAAACCAAGCAAGATAAAGAAATTCCTCGATGATTATGTAATTGGCCAGGATTATGCAAAAAGAGTAATTTCTGTTGCTGTTTATAATCATTACAAAAGAATAAACAACAAACAGATTAAAAACAATGATGTGGAACTTGAAAAAAGTAATGTACTTTTTATTGGTCCTACCGGTTCGGGAAAAACTCTCATAGCAAAAACACTTGCTAAATTACTTAAAGTCCCGTTTGCAATAGCAGACGCTACAACAATAACAGAAGCGGGCTACGTAGGTGATGATGTCGAATCCATACTACTCAACCTTCTTCAAAATGCAAATTATGATGTTAAGCTCGCTCAGAGAGGTATCGTATATATTGACGAAATTGATAAAATCGGACGTAAATCCGAGTCATCATCAATCACACGAGATGTATCCGGTGAAGGTGTTCAACAGGCACTATTGAAAATACTCGAAGGTACTCGTGCCGGAATACCTCCCAAAGGCGGTAGAAAACACCCCGAGCAACCTTTGATTTATCTCGATACAAGCGATATACTCTTTATCTGCGGCGGTGCCTTCGTCGGAATTGAAAAGGTTATAGCATCAAGAATGAAAAAATCCACTATAGGTTTCAACGTAGAGGAACAAATTCATGTAGAAGCTAATCTGAATTTGCTTAAACATGTCGAACCTGATGACTTATTGAAATTCGGTTTCATACCGGAATTAATAGGAAGATTACCGATTACAGCATCTCTGGAAGAATTGTCTGATGAAGCATATCTGAAAATTCTGACAGAACCGAAAAATTCAATAGTCAAGCAGTTTCAAAAGTTAATTAAACTCGAAAATGTCACTCTTGATTTTACTGACGAAGCTCTCAATGCGATTGTTGTTAAGGCGAAAGAAAGAAAAACAGGAGCAAGAGCTTTACGTTCGATAGTTGAAGAAGTAATGATGGATATCATGTTTGAGATTCCTGACCAAAAAGGTTTATCGAAAGTCATCGTGAATGAAGATGTCATAAATAAAGGCAGTAAACCAAAACTTGTGAAGAAAGGAAGTAAATTGTCTGCATAATCTAATGCTGAATAATAAGTAATTTTCATGAAGAGCACTACCAAGGTTGCTCTTCATATTATTAAAAAAAATTTAACGGCTGTGAATTGAGAAGGAACTCGAATTTCACAGCCGTTAATAATTTTACTACATCTAAAAAAGTGTTCTATAACACAAAATTATTTTTTGCAATATTTATCTAGGAAATTGAATAATTTATCGCTCCAAATGATAAACTCTTGCGGCTTACCTATGAAGTGATTTTCATTTGGGAATACGGCAATTTCAGCCGGTATTCCTTGAGCACGGGCTGCTGTAAATGCTTCAAGACTTTGAGTATAAGGTACTCTGTAATCCTTCATGCCGGTCGAGATAAAAATCGGGCTGTCCCATTTCTCAACATAATTATGTGGGGAGAATTTTTCGAACCTTTCTCTGTTCTTTTTGTCCCAGTACGGACCGCCGAATTCCCAATTTGGGAAGAATAATTCCTCAGTTGAACCGTATTTACTGACAAGGTTGAAAACTCCGCAGTGCGAAACAAAGGCAGAAAATCGTTTGTTGTGATGTCCTGCTAACCAAAATGCCGCATAACCGCCGGC
>JBAYPL010000209.1:0-5174 GCA_041677745.1 Kapaibacterium sp. (SeqCode) | reverse complement strand
TATGATTGACCTAATTTATCTCGTAGAGATTAAATATCTGTAACACAACATAAAACTTGATTTGATTTATCTCGTAGAGATTATATATCTGTAACAAAACATAATCAGCCATTCAATATTCCCAACAGTTCATCTTTCAAACTTTCTTTCTCGTTCTTTAAATCTCTGCAAATATCAACAGTACAGATTTTAAGTTGTTTACCATCTCCAAAATCAAATTCAGATAGACAAATATTATTTTTAACCTTATTATCCGTTTTTAATATTTCAGGGTACAAGAGAACTACTCTTGGGCAATCATACTTCTTAGCATAAGCGTACATTTGTTGGGCATCTTTACCTGAAACACCATTATATTTCTCATCCTGGTCATTTTCCCCACTTTTGTTTTTCATTTCATCAAGCAATTTGTATTTTGTATCAATTATCAGTTTACAAGTACCGTTTTCCCAAAAACTAATATCGGGTTTGAGCATAAAAGCCTTTTTATCAATGTCTAAGTACCTGCATTCAGTTTGTGTTTCCATATTTAAACCTTGAGGTATCAAATTCTCACGACGGATAAATTCAGCGATGAACTGCTCAAATAATAGATTCATATCAAACATAAAGGAAAAATTTGTATGTTTTATGTTGCTGAAATCGCCTGCAAGTTTATCCAAAAACATTCTGGCAAAACCGAATATGCTGCTAAATTCCTGATTCATTCGGTTGAATTTCACAAGTTCGAGATAGGCCCTGCCCGGCTTGGAAATATCGTCAACTTCTGCATAAATAAGGAGTATATTTTGCAATAATGTTCGGCTGAAATTATTTTTACTAAATCTCAAAAGCATAAATGAAACAAATTTCAAAATTCGATTAAGTGGATTATTCTCAGTAAATTCGTCATAACTTACCAAAAATCTATGCTTGATGTGGGGCATTCGGCTTAATTGCTCGCTAATTCTCCAGCTACCTTTTAAAAAATTACTATCATCTTCAACAATAATGTAGGAGCGGTTTAGATTTACTTTCAGCAAATCCATCAAATTTTTTGCGAAAATATAAATCAGAATTTCCAATATATCAAATTTCTTATGTTCAACACTTGTTTGATAATCCTTGACATTATGAATTTTGTAAGCATACTGCATCATAAAAAGGAAGTTCTGCATTGATTGCATTTGTACTTTTTCTTTTACTTTTGCAACTTTTAAATCAGGATTTTTATCACTATAAATTTTCGGATAAACACAAATCTTTGTATCACCAAACTGAACCACACCTACAAACTGTTTAGCTTTTAGATAGTTTTTGCCATTTTTATATTCTGTTTTAAAATACTGAAGGTCAATTTTTGTTAAATCAACCTCGCCTTCATATTTTTCGTATTCAAATAGATTAATTAAATTGCTCATATAGCTTTTTTTGTTAAATTCATTTTTGCAAATATAATACAAATAATCAGTATCCGATATGCTTTATAATAACTTCCTATCAAGTTATCATTAATAGTACTAATCATAAAAATAAGTGTATAATTGGATATAGAATATTTTTTGTTTATTTTTGCAGTCTAAGTTGTAAATTATTACTCAAATATAAGTTATGGAGTTAGTCAATAATCTCGGAAACATTACTTAAAGAGAAATCAGCAAACTTGAAATGAAAAATCTAATAAATAAAAGAGAAAAGTAAATTGAGCAATCCGGCACAATGGACCGCAATGGAGAAAGCTGCACAATGCGTTTTTCCGAGATTGGACACAGATAAATATTTTGAAGATACAGAATACTCCAGCGAGATAACTAAGCTCGTAGAAATGAATATCGGCGGATTCTGTATATTCAACGGCAATCCCGAGAGGGCGGAGCAGATGATACACACATTGCAAGCACATGCTAAAACTCCGCTTCTCATTTGTGCTGATTTTGAAAACGGACTTCCCATGCGATTTACGGAAGGTACAGATTTCCCGCACGCACTCGGAATGGGAAAGCTCAGTCATGAATCAGTATTCAAGATTGCCCAAGCAATAGCAAAAGAAGCAGCCGGAATTGGTATCCGCTGGAATCTCGCACCCGTAGCCGATGTCAATACTAATATTGATAATCCGGTGATAAACATCAGGTCATTCGGCGAGAATCCTGAAGAAGTTGCTCAACATGTCAAATCATATATTGAAGGCACACAAGTAGAAAAAGTTATGGCATGTGCCAAGCATTTCCCGGGGCACGGTGATACTTCCAAGGATTCACATATCGAACTACCCTCGATAAATCATAAATATGACAGGCTGTCATATATCGAATTTGAGCCGTTCAGAGAAGCCGTCAAAACAAATACTGCATCCATTATGATAGGTCATTTAAATGTACCGGCTTTAGACTCGTCAGGTACCCCCTCATCATTATCGAGCAAAATAGTTAATATTCTCAGAGAAGACTTCAAATATCGCGGAATTATCGTTACAGATGCTCTCGATATGAAATCCATCACTAATACTTATAATTCTGAAACTGCTTCGATTATGGCATTGAAAGCAGGGTGTGACATAGCCTTGATGCCGGAGCATCCGGAATCTTCAATTCTCGCTATTGCTGAATCTGCCGAAAAGGACAATGATTTTCATGAAAAAATTGATATCGCTGCAAGACGGATTATTCTATACAAACGAAAATTCGGGTTGATTCCTCAATATCAACTACTTGAGGAAGGCAAGAATTTATTCATGAACCACTCTAAGATGGCTCTAAAATATGCCTATGATATCATAGAAAAGCATGGCGATACTACGCTCTACCCTATTGCAGAAAATATTAATTTTGCCGGTTTCGGAATCGTTAATAATGATAAAAGTTTCCGAGCAGCTTCTCGGTTTTTTACAATGTTGGCACAAGCTACTGAAAACGATTGTGATTTTGCTTATATCAATACACAAATCAATGCCGATGAACTTAAAGAAATGCAAAAGGGCATCAAGGACGCAGACCTTATTATATTTACTCTATTTTACAAAGGAATAGATATAGAGCACAGAGCCAGCGAAATTGAATCGGTCAACAAGATAGTTGAAGAGTTAGGCAAGGATAAGAAAAAAATTCTAATTTTATTTGGAAATCCTTATATTAAGGATTATTTAAATTCCGACTTAATCGTCTTAACTTATTCGGATTCTTTTTCTTCTCTTGCAGCATCTGTAGTTTTGATGACAGGCAGAGAAGAAGCCATGAATTACTAATGTTTTTGAATTGAGAGAATTTTAAATATATGATTAAGAATTTAATTGTTTTGACAATTCTGTTATCCTTTGTGAGTATCAACAGGTTAACGGCTCAAGTAGCAGGTTCGTCCGGTATAGACACAAAAGAACTTCTGCAAATGGAAATGGACAGTCAGCTCGGTGCTGAGTCGTTGCCAATGGAAACGATGCCGGTAGGAAATCCCATTAATCCCGATTATTATGAAATTGGACCCGGGGATTTACTATCCTTACAGATTTTCCCGATTCAAAATAACCCTAAGAATTTACATGTATCTCCCGACTATACAGTTCTATTGCCGAGAATAGGCGAAGTATCCGTCAAAGGAATGACTTTAACGCAGGTAAGAGATACAATCAATATGATTTACAGAGAAAGAAGTTCCGGAGCTAAAGCTTTCGTTAGCCTGAAAGAACCGAGAAAATGTATTGTAAACATCAAGGGAAATGTAATGTCCCCTGCTATTTACACCCTTCCGTCATCATATCAAGTTTCGACTGCCATAGCTTTTGCCAATCAGTTGGGCAAGTTGTCCGGTGTTCCTTTTGTTGCGGTGGAAGCCCTGCTGCAAGTTCAAGAAAAGCAAAGGGAGGCAGACAGATTATTTTCCGAGACCGGCATTCCTTCTAAGCCTGTTTACTGGAGTAGAAATGTTACCCTCCTCAGAAATGATGGCAGCTCCGTACAGATTGACCTCGAAAAATCCGTCTTTGAACATGACTCTAAGAATGACCCTTATGTACGTGAAGGTGACCAAATTATCGTACCTTTTGACCAGCAGTTTTTTAACCAGATATCAATAACAGGAGCTGTTACAAGACCGGTAGTCCTCCCACATAAAACAGGTGATGATGTGGAACTTTTGCTTAAATTTGGATACGGTCTTACCGATGATGCGGATTTGGATAATGTTTATATATTCATGCCAAACTCACAGAAAAGAATTAAATTAGAAATTGACAAATCTCTTAATCTGTTGAGTGAAAATTTTGAAATCGAACCCGGAACTACTATCATCGTTGGACAAAAGATTACCTATCAAAGAAGCAATTTCGGTACTGTTTCAGTTAAAGGATTTGTAAAATCACCCGGGAACTATTTGATAAAACTCGGTGAAACACGCTTGAGAGACATAATAGAAATTGCAGGCGGCTTCACGGAAGATGCATATCTGCCTTTAGGCAGAATCATCAGACGAGACTATAAACAGCAGTCACTCAGTGACCCGAGACAAGAGACCTACGAAACAATGCAATATTCAGATTTAAAAATGGATGACACGGTCAGATATTATATAGATATGAAATATAAGCAACCCTTAGTCTCAACGGATTTCCAAGAAGTTTTTGTACATAATTCGGATATTCATAATGTCTTGCTCTATGATGGTGATGTCATTGAAGTTCCGAATAATCCCGGTAAAGTAAGAGTTTTCGGTCAGGTAAAAAATCCCGGATTTGTTGAGTTTCAGCCCGGTAAAACCATGGATTGGTATGTAGAGAGAGCAGGCGGTTATGCAGAAGGCTCAGAAAGTCACAGAGCAAGAATAATCAGGGGAAGAACCCAAGTATGGCTTGAAGGTGCCGAAGATGTATTTGTTTATGCCGGAGACCAAATTTATGTACCGCGTGTACCGGATGAACCAACTACCGTGAAGCTTCAAAGATATGCAGTACTTGCTTCAGTAGTTGCTACTATTGGTGTATTGATTAATACAATATCAATAATATTCTTTAGATAGTATGAATTTCAATCATATTTTAATCAATAAGATAAATATGAGCCGCATCGAATCTAAGAATGCGACTATTTATAGAGGAATTATTGCAAGATTTAGTATTGTTGTTTTGTTGGTATTATTACATCAAGTTAATTCATATTCGCAAGCAGAAAATTTACAAATATCACATCCGGTATATAAACTCTTAG
>JBAYPL010000208.1:0-5180 GCA_041677745.1 Kapaibacterium sp. (SeqCode) | reverse complement strand
GTCATCTAAAACAATACTGTCTAACTCATCTCTGGAGTTAATTATTTTAACGCTTAAATCAAAAGTATTTTCGGGTCCTGTGATACTAATTTTATTCGGGAATTCAACTTTCTTTTTATCTAGCTTACCCTTGATAAGTACTGTATCCTTTGTAATTTGCTCGGGCAAATACGGTATAACTTCATTGAAGTAAGATTCTTTCATTTCGGGCTCATGAAAATATAATTGGGCAAATTCAGCGGGTGAAACCTGTGTACTTTCATTTATCAAAAATTCTTGCTTTAGTGCTTGAATGAGATTATCTTTCTCTTCGGTTGACTCTACAAATGTCCTGATAAAATTATCTGTATTATTGAAAAATCTCATCGTCTGAACCTTTGGCAAAGAATCCAATGAAAATCCTAGGAAATCTTTATAAAAATATTCAGCCGGTTTTGAGTCTAACGAAAATTGTTCATCATAGAAATAAGCACCGAATAGATTATTAGGATATGGAGTATCAACTCCTGACTCATCTTTTTCATATACAGCTCCTACTTTGAAATTCTTTGAGGAAGAATCTAAAAAAATATCATCCAGAAGTCTTATGACTGAGGTTCTGTTATGAATTTCGTATCTCAATGCAGACGTCCATTCAGCTTTTATGGCAATATACCAAGTTTTCAGTGACTTACTTTGCGCCTCTATAAATATAAATGAGCCACCGGGGATATTATTCTTAGTCATCGAGCGAGCCAATAACATAGCAGTATCCACAGATATTGATATGAATGAGCTATTACTTTTTTCTTTAAGTGTCTCACAGTTTCCAAAAAAAGTAGCACCGTGATAATCAAGGATTTCCGGTTCGAAAGCTTTTGAAATCTTTGAAGCCGATTTAGCAAGACGCTCCTTGATTACATTAACAACCTCATCTGATAATTCGAAGAGGTTCTCGTCCGGAACTACAGTAGCATGTTCCATTCCGTCTGATTTTGCTACTATTTGATGCAATACTACTCGTTTAAATTCCAAATCATAAAAATTTATCATTATTGTTTTCCATCAATTTGTTCATCAAAAATTTTTCTTAATCGCCTTTCATATTCTTTTGCTCTGTCAACTTTTCCGATTTTAATGTATGTATCATACAAATAATTCAAGATATAAGGATTGTCGGGGTCAAGTTCAAGACCTGTTTTCATTGATTTAACAACGGATACATTGTCATTTTCTTTAAAAAATATTTTAGAGCGATTTTCTACTATAATTAATGCTCTTTTTATTTCCTCTTCATCTTTAAAGGAATTTTTACCGAATTCAATGGCTTTCTCAAAATTTTTAGACTCCAAGTACATATTAAACAAGTCCCATCTTGCTTCAGGAAATTTGCTTGTATCTGAGGCAATTCCGGAAAGTACTTCACAAGCTTTGTCATAGTCATTTTGTGAGTAATAACTGTTAACTAAGAGGTTTAATATCTTCCTGTTATTATTGTCGTGCTTTCTAATCTGTTCCAGCAGTTTGATAGCTTTATCAAATTCTTTCATAGAGTAATAATATTCACTTAAGCTCAAACCGCTCTCACTATTTTCAGATTTACTGAAATCTATCTTGTGATTGATGTTTTCAAGCTTTTCATGATATGCACCTTGTATATATATACCAATAAGTTTCGTTGTCAAATCTGTATTGTCAGACTGTTTCTCATGAGCTGACTCGTAAAAATCAATTTCCGAAGCATAATTTCCGAGTTGAAAAAAAGATAAAAATGACAAGACAGTCATGAGGATTACCACGACAATACCACTTAGCTTAGTAGTCATTGATAGATTAAATCCAATCATTATGGAAGCAATAATTAACAACAAACCCAATATTGGTAAATAAGCTGAATCAATCGGATAATCATAAATATTAGACTGTGTTTCAGTCAATCCGAAAACTGAAGCAAGAACTCCACTGATAATGATACCGACTCCGAGCCAAAATATTCTTTTATCAAAATTCTCATTATTGTTCAAAACGAAATATGCAGTTGTCAGACCAAGCAGTATAGCTATACCAGTGTACATGAATACCGGATTATTAACCGGTAGAGTTGATAAGTATGTGGGAATCGGAATCAAAAATGCTCCGATAATATTAAGAACTGACTTGAAAGCATCAAGATTAATGTAAAGTCCTGCTATCTGAATGGAGCCGTTCCCAAGTGAGCTGACATGAATCCCCTCATCATGTTCTATATTCAAAAAAAACAAGAACCATATAATTAATACACTTAATATAGGTGCAAATATGATGTTGAAATTTTCTTTCAAATATCTATAATTGTACAATAAATGATAGACTAATATTATAATCAGGAATGCAAAGCCACTGAAATCAGACATCATTGAAGCAAGCAAATATAACCCTGACTGCCAAAGATAACGCGTCTCCTTAATATCACTATAGTAAACTGTATTAAATAGAGCAATTACACCGAAGAGTAGCATCAGAATGTTACTTCTGCTTGTTATCAATGAATTTGCGCCCGCAAGCAAGGGATGTATCAGAAATATAATTGAGAACAAGAATGATAAGCTACGATTCATGAAAATTTTATCCGATACCTTAAAAATATATATACCGGTCAGAGAAAGCAGAATCAAGTTCAATACGTGGTAAGAATATATATTAGAACCGGAAAAAGCAGCATTAATATAGAAACTGAACATTGTCAGTGGCTTATAATCAGTTGTTCCCGGATATGTGGAGCTGAATTCTCCGACAAGGTTAGAAAAATCAGAGATACGCTCATAATTATCAACAATAATGATGCTATCTCCAAATCCGACAAGGTTGAATGTCATCAACTTCAGATAAAGTACAAATATGATTAAAGGCAAGACGATGAAATATTTTTCGGAAATTTTTTCGATGAAATTCATATATTTTTACAAATGTCAATAAAATATATGCAAAGATACATTGATTTTTTTTTCTAATTATATTAAATATGATTTTTTATATAATGTTCGTTTTTTTCATCATAACTCAAATAGCCGGAAATATCATGGCTATATTTAATTCAATGGAATAATGTTTCAAATTATTTGCACCATTGTTTGGAACTATAATCAAACCGCTTAAGGTTAGACCTCGCAGTTGCCCTTCACTTACGAGTCTGTTATGAACAACAAATTCACCACGAACATCTTGTCTTCTCAAAATCCTTTCAACATTGTCATCATTTATCAATACCAGTTCGAGATTGATATCATTCAAATCAGATTCATCTTGAAGACTCTTAGGCAAGTCGTTGAGAACCGACAAATTATTAATATCCAGCTTCAAATATTTGACTATCTCTACCCTTTCATTGAAGGTATTTGGATCTAAATTATAGTTTAAAGATTTCAGTTTAAGACTGATTTCCGGTGTTAAAGTATTGTAATCAAGAGAAACAATCAAATCTGTCAATGAGCTGTCGTGTAATCTTTCACTCACAAGTTTTCCGTTAGATTCAAAATTTTCAATTGCCCTATAATCAAATGCCGTTGCAAACACCGGGTCATAATGTTTATTCACAGTAATATATTCTACAATTGTATCAGTTTCACGTATTGTGATTTCAACAATTGTTTTCTTAAAATTTATCATTGTATCAATTCTGATGACTTTGCTATCTGTTCCGGTTTTTGTATAATCGGCACCATTTATACCCAGAGTATCTCCGCATGAAGAGATGAGCATAATTACAGCAAAGATGTACATTGCAAAAAAGATAATTTTATTCATATACTACCTTAGAAATTAAGTCCAAAACCAAAATGAACTCCGGCTTTGGGTGATATAAAATAAGAAGCTTCCTGTTTGAAGAACAAGATACTGTAATCAAATCCGAAATTCATGTAATACATTGAACTGAAATTAATATCAGTTCCCAGCATAAATCTACCTACCGGACCTGCATTGTTGATTCCTGCACTCAGTCCGATATACGGAGTGAAAATCCCGATTTCTGTAAACTCCGGTTGATATTCCGCCAGTAAACTGAATGTATTAAAATCAGGCTCTTGCTGAAAAATAAAATAACTGTCTCCTTCCCTGCCTGCAAACTCTTGTGCGAATCTTTCGCGTCTGTATTCAACACCTACTTCCAACTCATCGTTAACTTTAATAATTCCGGCTATACTCAAATTATCAAGTGCAAAATTGTAATCTCTGCTTATTCCTTCAAAATTGCGAGCAAAATAATCGGATTTTCTAACTACAAGAGCAAATAATTTATTTTCATTATTTGTTAAGTTATAATAATCAATCGTGGGCAGTTTATCCAACAAAACAATCTTGTTATCTGACGTATTTTCAAATTCTGTATGATGGATATTTGAACTGTAAGCAGTTACTAAATCCACCTCTTTTCTTACAGATTCGGAGTCCGACATCATGGCTAAATCAGTTGTATTCAAGTTGTTTGCTACGGTTTTTTCTTGTTCCTTGTAAATATATTTATAAACAGTTTTCTCGCGAACAGGATTGCTCACAGCTGAAGAATCAATCTGCTTCGGAACAAATTGTATCCTGTCAAAATCAGATATATTGTTTGAATATTCATTAGAGCTGACATCATCATCAAAATCAAACCAATTAAATATCACGAAAGCAGTAATCAAAGATGAGACAACAACACTCAACATGTATCCTGAATAACGGCTGAAAAAACTCCCGATTGGATTAACACTGACAGCAGTAGCTTGAACCGTTGGCAACACAGTTGTAGGACTAACTAATCCGAGTGTATCAAAAATGTGCAGAGTACTTTCCGATTTTGGCGTAAAAGCTCTTACATCAGAGTGTATAGCATTCCGTATAGCCAAAAGATTTTTGAGCTCGAGTCTCAATTCATTCTCTGAAGCCAGCCTCAGGAAGAAATTATCCTCATCGGCATGACTAAGACTGCCGTCAAGGAATTCCTGTACTAAAAATTCACTATTCATGTTATCACTCATCAATTATTCGCTTAATTCTTTTAAATACGGTTGTAAAATTGATTTTATCTTTTGTCTGGCTCTGAATACTCTGGATTTAGCATTAACCACCGAGATATTGCACAATTCTGCTATTTGACTGTAATCTAATCCGTTATATTCACGTAATACAAAAGCTTCTCTATGGTCTTCGTCAAGCAATTCAATCGTCCTGTTTATCGAATC
>JBAYPL010000207.1:0-5187 GCA_041677745.1 Kapaibacterium sp. (SeqCode) | reverse complement strand
TATTGTGTCATAAATATAATTTCGGTGGTATCTACAGTTCTGATTGCAATAAATTCTGAACTTATAGTAAGTTTAAGTTATTACACACATATTGAAAATGCACAAAACCTCATAATC
This sequence comes from Kapaibacterium sp. (SeqCode), assembly GCA_041677745.1. GTDB lineage: Bacteria > Bacteroidota > Ignavibacteria > Kapaibacteriales > UBA2268 > JANJTB01. Next base: position 5,070 of record JBAYPL010000207.1, on the reverse strand, counting down.
ATTGCCTCATTTATACCCTTAATTGACTCCTTATCCAATATTCCAATTAATTATCTTCGTATGTCCGGCGGGGCGATTAAATTGTCAATCATCAAACTGTTAGTGATATTAACAACTCTGGGATTACATGTATATTTCATAGTGCTTAACGGTTGGCAGGCTGAAGGGGCGTTCTGGGCACAGGTTTGTGCAAATTCACTATCCTTTGTTTTGCTCATTCCGATAATTATTAAAAATTTTAGAATCGGAATGAATAAAGAATTATGGATAAACATGATAAGATTTGCTGCTCCGGTAATACCGGCAGGCTTATCTTCAATACTAATCCAGACAATTGATAAACCCTTACTTAAAATTATTACCGGCTCGGAATTTGCTATTACGGCATATCAGGTAAATTATCGGCTTGCAATTCCTGTTTTGTTGTTTGTTTCGGTATTTGATTTTGCATGGCAACCATTCTACTTGAAAAATTACAGTGATAAAAACTCACCGCAACTATTAGGAAAAGTATTAACATATTTTGTATTATTGTCGCTGTTGATTTTTTTAATTATAGTATTTTTTACAGAGTATGTAATCAGGCTTCCATTTTTTGGCGGGAAATTGATTAACCCGATTTATTATGAAGGGCTAAAGGTTTTGCCGATTGTTACAGTAGCATATTTATTATATGGATTTTACATTAATTTCTCAGTATCTGTTATAGTTGGAAAGAAGACTATAGCAACGGCTATTGCTTTGATGTCTGCCCTTATAGTTAATGTTGCGATGAATTTTATTCTTGTTCCGGAATATTCATACATGGGTTCAGCTTATGCACTTGTTCTTACATACTTAACTGCGGTTTTAGTCATCTACTTTTACGGTAAAAATTATTTTAGAGTTGATTACGAATGGATAAGATTGATTAAGCTTATAATTCCTGTAGCGATAATTTATGCATTTGTATTCTATATTTCGAATCTGATTGAAGATATGGTAATGATGGCAATCATTAAATTTATAGGCATAATTATCTTCTTATTGTATTTAAAGGTTTCCAACTTCTTCGATTTTGAAGAATTGATGACTATGAAACAATATGTACGCAGGCTGAGAATATTCTAAATCAAGATATTTTTCATAATTGAAACGATAACATTCAAATTATTCGGCGAAAATCTTGAAGTAGATTTTTAATGTTTTATCACAGTCATGGGGATAATTTTTGAGAAATCTCGAGAGTTCACCGAAATTATATATGTGCCTGTGTTGTCAATAAGAATATTAAACTCATGAAATCCTCTCTCTAAAAATCCATTATACAGAACGGACAGTTTCCTACCTTCCAAACTGTACACCTCAATATTGAAAAAATCGGATTTGTTAACAACAAGCTTAAAGGTAGATTGTCCTTGTGAAGGATTGGGAAATACTTCCGCATTGCTAATCAGATTATCAATTTTGCCAACACTTGTACTCCGTGATTTAAGAATTCCAAGTGGCAAGAATTGCTCGCCGAAAACGTTTAAAGTGTCCTCTTTATCAGCTCCCAGCCAAGTTTCAAGGAAGTCGGCATAAATTCTTCTAAAATCATAATCATGACGAATATTTCCGTATTGGTCAAGGTCGTATAAATCCGGTTTACCCTCGACTCTGTAATATCCACCTTCAATATTTTCATCAGAACCACCAAAAACGAACATCATGGAAGCAGCTCCGTGGTCAGTGCCACGACTTCCGTTATCATAGGCTCTTCGTCCGAATTCGGAAATAGTCATTCCGGCTACTCTTTTATGAAAACCTTGCTTGACGGCATCATCGAGAAATTCTGAAACGGCAGTTGAGAGTCGCGACAAAAGAGTAGCATGAGCACCGCGATAGTCTGCCTGCATCTGTTGTGCATGTGAATCGAAATTACTCAGATTCAAATAGTAGATTTGTGTCTTCAAGCCACCTGCTATCAAGGATGAAATAAGTTTGAAGCTCTGGGAAAATCCTGTTGAATAATTCACTTTTATTTTATTTTTGCCCGCTTGATAGGCTTCATGGACAGCTTTAGAATATTTTTCACTTTGCTCGGCAATCACATGAATAAAATTAAACTCCTTTTCGTAGTAGTTGTTCTCAGGAGTTGCAAATCTGTTTATGACAGGAGTTAAATTCTTCCCTGTTTCAGCAAATTGTTCAGGAGAATTCAGTGCTATTCCCATGTGACCGACTTTTGATTTGAACATTAGCGGAATTGAAGAGCCGATAGCAACAGCAAGAGGATGTTCCGGAATGCCGTCAGGGTAATCAGTGAGCTTTGATGCAATGTATCTGCCGAGCCAGCCTTCGAGCAATTTTTCGTTTGGATTGGAACTGTTGATACCGCTATGCCAAATATCTCTTGAACGAAAATGCGACTGATTAGGTGAATCATAGCCTACTCCTTGAATAATAGCAAGTCTTCCGTCATCTAACAGACGCAGAAATCCATCATTGTAAATATTCTCTGAGAGAGCTGAATTTAAGTATAAATCGGATGTTCCGTACCGTGTAGAATATTCTTTGGGAATGTAAAGATTGGTTCGAAGTCTTCTGTACTCGTCTTCCTGTTCATAAGGTATAATCGTATTTAAGCCGTCATTCCCTCCGAAAAGTTCGATTATTATCATTATGCTGTCATCCGAATTCCCTAAGAGTACAAAGTTATCCATGCTTTTATATTTCGGACTGCTTTTGAGAAGAGACGGGGCAATTGCCAAACCTGTCAATCCTGCTGCCGTATTTTTTATAAATTGTCTGCGTTTCATTCTACATCCTTCTCAAAAATATCAACATAAATAAAAATCAGGTATCAGAATCATTGACTTAATTAATTCGCGAATTGCATCAGCAGACTTTTTTGAACCTGATTCGATTTCTGATGCCCAATTACTGCCATCAAGAGACTGTATAACTACTGACCTGTGAAATTCTAAACGTTCTTCGTCAACTTGTACCGGCACTAATAGAAGCAAGAGTAAATTAATAATATTATCGAGTGAAGTAAATTCAGGAAATGTTCTAATCAGCTTAATCAAATCTGCGTCATCCTTCGAATCAAGTATTTCATTTGAATATAAAACCCTTAATGGGTACGTTGTTGTACTTATCCAGGTTCTGTATCCTGTCCATGAGCCTACGTTAGGCGGATTATAAAGCTCCATTTCAAGACGACTGCATGCTTCTGCAGACAAAAGTGTATTTCCTTGCTTATAGATTGTATTTAACGCTCTTTGAAGTCCTATTACCAGCTCAGGAGGTGTTTTAATTTGAGCACCGATAATTTCATCCGAAAAAAAATGCTTACTTGTAAATAATTTCTTATATACTGGACGCAGATTAAAATTGTTTGAAATAAAAACCTCAGACAATTCACTTATTATCACTTCGGGAACATCCGAAGGAGAGCTGTAAACAAAATATTTATAAATTTTTTCACATACAAATCTTGCAATTTGATTAGCTCTTTCCGAAAATATAATATCAATTAATTTCCTTACTTCTTGTTCCTTTACTTGATATTCACTGTTGTCAAATTCGCTTCTTGCGGAAATTGTATTACCCATGATTTGTTTGGACTGAGTGTCATGGTCTGCCGGGGAGAAATAAGTATTGAAAATACCGTTGGGTGCAGGCTTGTATTTATATGAGGCAACTCTCCAACCGGTGAGAGTTCTTGCTCCTTCACGTATATCACCTTCCGAATAATTTCCTATTCCCATGGTAAACAATTCGAGCAATTCACGCATAAAGTTCTCGTTTGGAGCTTTTGCCGTGCTATAATTTAAACTCTGATACATAAGCATTGCACCGTCGAGTGTCATTTCAAATGCAAGCTCCTTGTAATTACCGAGTCTGTATTTACGTAGTGTCATATTGTTTTTATAAAGCAGGGGAGGGGGTATGAGTGACAAAGTATCGTATTCGAATTCAATACACCAAATTGCGGATAGAAAAAGCGTCAACTTCTCCTGATGATGATTATTTTCGGCTCTCATAGTATCAAGCCACCAATTTACAAATTGCCTGTATTGTGAAGTCATACGACCTTCAATTTCAAATCTAATATCGAGAGGTAAACCATCGAGTGGATCTTCTTCCTGTACTTGTAGCCAATTTAATTTGTCCTCACCGCTGTTCAGCGGATCATTTTCAGTACCTAAAATTAAATCAACAGCTTCTTCCGCATTTTTGCCTTCCAATAGATTTATCAGTTCCATTGTCGGTCCGAGACTAATCCTGCGTAACAGATGAGCCGCCTTGGATTTGTCCAAAACCTGTTCATAAGTACTTAAATCGGCACTTAGTTCGATTGGTTGCGGTTTCAACGAACTTTGTCTCGTAACAAAATTACGTGTCAGAAAATCTCTTCTGTCCATGTCAATATGCCTTATCCGGAAGTATATTTAAAATAAATAATCGAATAAATAGACGTTAGTTTTATGTAATATTGATTGAAGTACTTAAAAATAAGATAGTAAAAATTTACATATAATTCTAATATGGGCTTAAGTGGATTCTTCATTTCAAGAATTATGAATACTCCAAGCAGTATCTATGAAATTATTATATAAGATAATTGAATATGTCTATTGGACAAGTAAGTATCACTAAATTACGGCACAATATTTGCTATATAAGTACTAATTGTATATAAATGAAAGGTTTACAGATGCTCTTACGTGTATTGCTCTTTGTTATGGCTTTCAGTCCGCTGTCGTTACTTGCTGCTGAACCATTAGTCAAAGTTCCGAATCTGCCTTCAAATTCAGAGCTTGAACTCTATGAAGACAGTGAAGGACTGTTTACTTTGAAAGTATTGGAGTTTTATAAATCTGCTGTCGTCCTCGAAACTCAAATAAAATTATCGGGCGCCGAACCTGTATTGAATGTTGAAGCTCCCACTTTCGAGGAGCTTGAAGACATGGAAGTCAAAACAATTAAAAAATTTCATAAGACTGCACAAAGCTTAGAGTCACAAGTTCAGGGATTGCCTGATTCAGAAAGGCAAATTTTATTAGAAAACATCAATGAGCTCGAAAGCAGACTTCGTGATAC
>JBAYPL010000206.1:0-5217 GCA_041677745.1 Kapaibacterium sp. (SeqCode) | reverse complement strand
TTGATGATGTAAGCGGTCAGCGACTTACTAAGGCATTGCATTATACAAAGCTTGCAAATCAATATCGTATGAATGAAAGGTATCTTTATAATATATCACTTTACTCTTATGTGCTGAATCAAAAAGATACTGCCAAGAAATATCTTCAACAGCTCATTGATATGGAATATAATCAAAAACATTTGGCTTATGCTCTAATGTCAAAGATTAGAATTGATGAAGGTGACTTGATTTCAGCAATAGGATATGTTAAACAAATCGAGACAATTTTTCCTGAAAGTGAAAGTGTCAAGCTCGATATTGCTCATTTATATTATAATGCCGGTGAGCCAAGGAACTCCTACGAATATTTCAAAAAAGCGTATGACATTAATCCAAAGAATGAATCAACATTAGATTATCTGATTGAACTTAGTTTTATTTGCGATGTAAAAGATTCAACTTTGCAATATTACAGAGAATTTGATGCAGTAAATCCCGGAAACCCTGCCACATATTATAATATGGCAATATGCTTCAGGGATTTGGCTCAAAAAGATTCAATGTATCATTATATTGAAAAAGCCGGAGAAGCTGGCATATCGGGCGATTTGTTAGATGAATTATTGAATGGTGCAAATATCAATAACAAATAACCTATTTGATTTTAATCTGCATTATTGAAAAATCGTCTTCAAGCATTTTGTCAAAGTTTATTCTTGAAATAAAATCGTATAAATTTTCCAAGGGACAATTATTTAAATCTTCGTCCCTCAGGAAGTTCATCAATTCCTTGATATCCATGTAAGTATTTTCGTTTTTCCTAATTTCATATACCCCGTCGGAGAATATGAAGAGATTATCTCCTTTGCCAAGATTAATGATTTTGGATTCAAAATTGTAATCACTGACTCCGCCGATGAAGAAATTATCAGCTTCCAGTAATTTTACACGGTTATCACCCGATACCAAGACAGCAGGAGGGTGTCCGGCACTCGAATAATGGAGAGTTCTGCTATTTAAATTGTAAACTCCGTACCACATTGTAAAATATAAATCATTGTGCTTACGCATATCATATATACGGTTCAGCTCACAGAACACACTTTCGGGATTGTAAAAGTCTGCTTTCGGAATGTTACTGTAATTAATAGTATTAATCACTGAAACAGAATATAAAGCAGACTGAACACCATGTCCGCAAACATCCAATAAATATATCGCCAAGTTTGAGTCGTCAAGATAACGGTAGCCGAACAAATCACCTCCAAGTTTAGATGATGGCTGAAATTTCCAATCAATCTGTATCCCTTTATCCGGCAAATCCAAAGGCTCGGGAAGTATTGACATTACATAATCAGCAGCTCTCGAAAGCTCTCGGTTAATGACATTTAAAAGTTTCTGCTGGACATCGTTGGATTTCTGCAATTCCGCATTTTGGAATTCTATTTTTGAATTCTGCTGTTGCAGAATAGTTTGAGCCTTTCTGAGCTTGAGTTGATTGGAGTCGGATATCTTGACCAATTTAACAGCTTGATCCAAGAGATTTTTGTATTCGTTAATAAGATTAAGATAGTTGGATTTTACAACATCAAGACTTTCAGCTGATTGAGCTGTTACAAGATTGCTACTGTATATTTTAAATTCGTTAAGAAATACTTTTTCATTATCGTCTAAATTATTAAGATTAATCATTATTGCTCACTGTAAGGAATTAGTTTACATTCAAGCGATAATTTTTCAGTAAATTCCAGACCTGTTTCCATGATATCCTCATCATCTTCTTGATACATCCAATTAATTTCAGCTACGCCACCTTTATTATGATAATCCTGAAGTAAGGCAATAATATCAAGAATGGCTTTAGATGAACTTGTATTGAAGTAAATCATTTTAAAAGTTAATGAAATACTTGGGTTTCTGCTTATGTAATTTTGTAACCAAGCGATAATAGGAGCATAGAAGTCTGCGGAATTCTCAGGAAAAGATTCACCTGAAATTTTGAGTTGTCCGTTTTCGGGGTTAAAATCAACTTCAGGTGTTGTTTTTGTAGCTGTTATGAATAGTCGTTTCATGTTAATTTACCTTATCTATTTTTACTACAAATTGAAAAAAAGTATATATATCATCATAGGGACGGAATATATAATTTATATTACCTTCCGATTTTCTACAAATATCAATAAATCCCAACCCTGCTCCTTTGCTTTCGGCGTTTCGCTCTCTGCTTATCATTTCGTTGTAATGCTCCTTCAATTCGGCTGCAGTCATAGCTTTAATATTATCAATACGATGTTTCAAATCATCAGCTTTTTCGTGGAAAACAAGATTGCCGGAGGTAATGGTGTACTCTTGCTCGGATTCGGTAAAAGTAATGATACCTATTCCGATATTCGAATTCTGTGTAATTTCTCTCTCATCGGAATAATGCATTATATTCTGAGAAAGCTCAATAAAAATTCCGAATATTTTTTTAAGTTTCTTATTCATACTTAGATGTGTTTTGATTTGGTTACCCATTTCCACTAAGATTTCCTGATTAAGAGCGCCCTTAAAAGAGAAAAGTATATCATTTTCCTTCATTAAGCGATATATATTCAATAAGTCCATTAAGATTCCAATAGATATAGAAATAAACAGAAGTTTGCTAATACAATAATCTTTGCACAAAGACTGATTATTAAAAAAAAAATTTTGCAAATACATAAAAACTATTTACTTTTGAATGTTATCATTAACATGATAATGAATTTTGTCTCGTAGTGTAACTGGCAACACGTCTGACTCTGGATCAGAAGACTCTAGGTTCGAGCCCTAGCGAGACAGCCACACAAACTCCTGTCTCCCTTTTTTATCCCTGTATTGAATAAATCTAGGTATTTGGTGCTTGGGGATAGGTGTTAGAGCATAAACAGATTTTCTCTTTGGGAAAGATTTCGTTAACGAATAAATTTGAATAGTCATCTCAACAGAATCATTTCACACATTCAAATCACGAAAACACTTAATTACGTACATCATCAATTCCTTCATTTACAATTTGAAAATACTTCGCTTTCTCATTTCCCCAACCCCCACACCCGAGCCCCTAACCCCTAACCATAAAAACATACCCTGCCAGACCGACCCGTGGGGGTAAAGCTTGACAGGGTAAGCATTATCAGATAGTGAAAATCAAAAAATTACAGTTCTTTGAGAGAAGATATATTCATTGTATATTTTGAAATATATCCTTTTTTGCTTTTGGCAATTTTTTCTTTTAGGGCTTCTATTTTGTTCATGTTAGCTTCAAATTCACAGGCATGTTCGCCAACTTCATCAGCTTCAGCAGCTAGCTCTGTTTCCCATTGGTTAATATAGTTCATATCAATTTTTTCCTCTTCAAGTTCGCCTGAAACGAGAACTTTTGAGCCTTCCAGCTCTTTATCGAAACTTGAAATTGAATTTGAGGAAAATATTTGTAACTTGTTGTCCGGATTGTCTCCGGTGATGAACATTTTCTTACCGCTGTGCGAGCATACATGTACACATAATCCTTCGACAGTAACTTCGCCAGAAGTATATTCGAAATTATCATCTAACAGTTGTTCTAAAGAATAGACATTTTTAGTCATAATGTCTGCTTTATTCTCGTCATCCTTGCTGCATGAGATTGTGAAAATCAATACCGCAAGCAATAATATGCTAATGTTTTTCATAAGCTTTCCTTTTTTTAAAAAGATACACAAAATATGATTTCAAAATTATCATTTTGCAACGAAAAATACAAATTTTACTAAACATATTAACATATATAAGTTTGAATTACATTTTGTAAACAATATTTTTAATGCTATTTTTACTTTACCATGAATTCATTATTAGAAAATAACAGCTCAATGATAAAAGCACTTGGCATGACAGGTTCTATAGTCATATCTATTTTGACAGCACTGTTGTTGTATTTTGCTTGCTATACATATCTTCCTTATCTGATAAACAGACTGAATCTAGCGCCATTGCTTTCTTGGCATATTAGCGGAAGCATAGTATTTATAATAATGTTCATTTCGGTATTTGCTCTACTCCAAGCAGAGAAAGCAGGTGGCAGCAGATTCAGTATAAAAGAGAGATTAAGTCTGAAGAGAATTGATAAAAGTGATATACCATTCATTTTGAGTGCTTTAGCGTTGATGTACATATTGACCGGATTAATTTTTTATTTTATATATCTTTTCACAGGTGAAATGGAAATCAATCCGGCATTCATGGAGTTTGAGCCAATAAAGTTAAGCGAATGGTATCTTCTTGCAACGTGGCTGTTCATGTTTTTCTTCAACATTATCGGTGAGGAGCTTTTTTGGAGAGCATATCTACTGCCTCGTCAGGTCAGGCATTTCGGCGAAATGGCATGGATTATTAATGCACTATGTTGGTTAATATTTCATTTGCCATTTGGATTCGGAATGTTGCTCTTGTTACTTCCCACAATAATTATCATACCATATACAGTACAGAGAAAAAATAATACCTCAATTGGAATAGTGCTACACGGAGTATTTAACGGGGTCAATTATCTGGTAATTACACTGCGTGAAATTGTCTGAGAATTTAACTGAAAAATGTTTGTTTGAACTAAAATGCTTATTTTTGCTAAGCATTAAAAATATAGTTACCAATAATTGGCAGGAACAGCATATCAATCAATCTTTGAATGATAATTAAATATGATGAAAAAATTTGACCTTCCGAACAAAAATTTATTGATTCTATTATTCGCGGGCGTATTGATGGGAGCCTTGGATATTGCCGTCATTGGTCCTGCACTACCTGCAATAAAGGCAGAATATGCCGTCGGGATACGCGAAGCCTCGTGGGTTTTCAACATATACTTGTTGATGCACCTCTTATCTTCTCCATTTATGGCAAAATTATCGGATACTTACGGAAGGAGGTATGTATATATAGCCGATGTGACAATCTTTGCATTAGGCTCTCTTGTAATTGTGATGTCGCAGAGCTACGAAATGTTGTTGCTCGGTAGAGGTATTCAAGGTTTGGGAGCAGGAGGCATTTTCCCGGTTGCTTCTGCGGTAATTGGTGATGTCTTCCCGCGTGAAAAACAGGGTATGGCGCTTGGGCTGATAGGTACGGTGTTCGGTTTAGCATTCATACTGGGTCCGATATTGGGAGGTGTGCTGCTGATGTATGATTGGCGCTGGATATTCTTGATAAATATTCCTATAGCGGCGATTATAA
>JBAYPL010000205.1:0-5272 GCA_041677745.1 Kapaibacterium sp. (SeqCode) | reverse complement strand
TTATTAAACATCCTGAAAGTATCTACATAGCCTATACTTTCAATAAAGTCCAACTTTTCACGCTCAATAGGCATAAATCCTGAAGTATCAATGTTCTCCTTAGGACGTGCAAGGTCAATTTCATGATGAGCTGTATTGTAATCACCGCAAACAACAAGCTTTCTTCCTGCTTTACGATATTTTTCGAGATATTCGAACAGTACTTCATAAAATTCTAATTTATACTCCACTCTGTGCATACCGGAAGTACCATTCGGGAAATATACATTAAGTAGAACAAAATCCTCGAAATCCGTCTCAACAATCCTGCCTTCTACATCGAATTTATCTATACCGATATTTACGGAGCTACTCTTAGGTTTAATTTTAGTATATGTAACAACTCCACTGTAACCTTTCTTGGCTTTTGAATGATTAAAGTATCCGTAATATCCTTCCGGATAACGCAAATGCTCATGAATTTGTTCCGGTTCGGCTTTTGTTTCTTGGATACAAATAATGTCAGGCTTTTCAGATTCAATATATTCAAATAATTTATTATCTTTCGTTACCGTATCAAATTTCTTTGATGGGTTCTGTCCCAATATTGACCTGATTCCGTTTACATTCCAGGATATAATTTTCATAATTATCTGCAAATTATTATAAAAATTAGTTTAACGATAATAAATATATAAAATTGAGTATTAATTAAGAGAAATAATAAAAAACTTTGATTATACTAAATCGTCTTAAAAGTAGCAGTTATCATAAATCAACAGGCAGAATTCAATGGATTATGAATTTTTAAAATACGAAAAACGCGGTAAGTCAGCTGTAATTACGCTAAACAGACCCGAAGTGCTTAATTGTTTTAATAAATCAATGGCAAGAGAATTACAAAATCTTCTTGACAAAATCAATAGAGACAGGTCTATCAGAGCTGTCTGCCTGACAGGTGAAGGTCGCGCATTCTGTGCCGGACAAGATCTCGAAGAAGCCATCAGCGGCAAATATTCTGTCAGAGACATAGTCATTAAACAATATAATCCCATAATATTTAAAATCAGGCAATTAGAAAAACCCGTAATCGCAGCAGTTAATGGTGTAGCTGCCGGTGCCGGTGCAAACATAGCTCTTGCCTGTGATATAGTTGTAGCATCCGAAAGCGCATCGTTTATTCAATCATTTTCGTCCATCGGTCTGATTCCCGATAGCGGAGGCACGTATTTCCTGCCACGATTGGTTGGTTTACCGAGAGCATCTGCCATGATGATGTTGGGTGAAAAAATTTCGGCAAAAGATGCTGAATCATTTGCAATGATTTATAAATGTGTTCCGAATGACGATTTCGAAAGTACGGTAAATAATTTGCTCAACAAGCTCGAGAATATGCCAACATTAGGATTAGCATTGACTAAACAAGCCCTTAATCACACTTATGATAATAGTATTAATGCCCAATTAGAGCTTGAAGCTACTTTCCAATCCAGAGCTGGGGATTCCTTTGATTACAGAGAAGGTGTCAATGCTTTTCTTGAAAAAAGAAAACCTGCTTTCAGAGGAGAATAGAATACTATGAAGGATGGAAAAAATATGATAAATTTCAATAAACATGTAAATATCGGGATTGTTGGAGCCGGCACCATGGGTGCGGGAATTGCTCTCACAGCAGCTTCTGCAGGTCATAATACTATTATTTTCGATTCTGATTATTCAGCTGCCGATAAAGCCTTAAAGAGTATAAAGTCCAATTTAGACCGAATGATTAGCAAAGGAAAAATTGAGGAGCAGAAAGCAACTGAAATTCTCGGCAGAATCACTGCTTGCGAGAGTTTGAATGACTTTTCTCAATGCGGTTTGATCATTGAAGCCATAGTAGAAGACTTGGATATTAAAAAAAACCTGTTCCTAACACTTGAAGATATAGTTAAAAGTTCTTGTTTCCTTGCTACAAATACCTCATCACTATCAATCGGTGCGATTGCTGCTTCAAGCAAGCATCCTGAAAGAATAGTCGGACTGCACTTTTTCAATCCTGCTCATATCTTACCACTTGTGGAGATAGTACCATCAATTCTTACCAATAATGACATAGTGTCGGTGTTGTACGATTTGATGAAGGAGTGGAATAAAACCCCGGTAATTGCCAAAGATACTCCGGGATTCATCGTTAATAAAGTAGCCAGACCTTTCTATGGTGAAGCACTAAGAATTTATGAAGAGGGTATCGCAGGATTTGAGGAAATTGATTACGCCATGAAAAGCATCGGCGGATTTAAAATGGGACCCTTCCAACTGATGGACCTTATAGGTAATGACGTCAATTACAAAGTAACCGAAACAGTTTTTCGTGAGTTTTATTTTGATGGTAGATACAGACCTTCAATTACTCAAAAGAGATATGCTGAAGCAGGATTATTAGGCAGAAAAACCGGTAAAGGATTTTACGATTATAATATTGCAGACGAAAAAAATGGAAATTCCGATTTTGCAGATAATAATTTGAAAATGATATTCAATAGAATTCTTGTCATGTTGATAAATGAAGCAGTAGATACCCTGCACAAAGGTATCGCTTCAAAAGAAGACATTGACCTTGCTGTTACCAAAGGAGTAAATTATCCTAAAGGACTTCTAAAATGGGCTGATGAACTTGGTGCAGCAGAAGTTTACTCACAAATTAAAGCTCTGTACGACATATATTTGGAAGAAAGATACCGACCATCACCTTTAATTCAGCAGATGGCGACAACATCAAAAACATTTTATCAGGATTAATTGGAGAATTATGCCACATTTTAGAATTCCGGAATATGTCAAGGCACTAGACCCTTATAAACCGGGGAATCAACGACAAGCAGTAAAATTAAGAGAGAATGTCAAGGAAATATTCAGCTTAGCTTCAAATGAAAATCCACTCGGAACTTCTCCCAAAGTCATAAAAGCAATTATGGAAACCGCCACGAATCTGGGGATTTATCCGGACCCGGCTTCTTCAGAACTCGTCAATCTTCTTGCAGAAAGGTTTAACAGAAAGCCTTCACAAATTGTTTGCGGGCATGGTTCCGAGTCACTTATTGCACACATTGTTAATGCTTTTTCCGATATTAATACTCGCGTATTAACATCAATGGGCACATTTGCGGGAATTTATGTAAAAACCAATAAAATCGGCAGAAAACTAAACCGAGTACCCCTAAGAGACTGGGGCTATGACTTGGAAGGATTAGTGAAACGAATTAGAAGCAATACGAGTATTATTTACATCTCTAACCCTAATAACCCGACCGGCTCAATGATTGATAAAGATGAGTTTGAATGGTTTCTCCAGCAGGTACCGGAGAATGTATTGATTGTACTCGACGAAGCTTATTCAATATACGGAGCCCAACATCAGGGTTATGTTGACGGATTATCTTATGACTTGCCTAATCTGCTGGTTCTTCAGACATTATCCAAGACTCACGGACTTGCAGGTTTGAGAGTAGGCTATGCCATTGGTCCTGAAAACTTGATTGATGTTCTTTACAAGGTTAAGCTTCCCTTTGAGCCGAGTCTGATAGCTCAAAAGGCGGCTGTTGCTGCATTGAATGACAATGAATTCATTACTGAAACAATCAGAATTAATAGAATCGGATTGGATATGATGATTCAAACATTTATTAAATTAAATATTGACTTCATTTACCCGAGAGCTAATTTCATAATGATTCTTTTGGACAGTGATGAGTTTGTTGAAGAATTCGTTCGTCATTCACAGGAGCATGGAGTGGCAGTCCGTAATTGCCGTCCCTTCGGTATTTCGAGAGCTGTCAGGATTTCTACGGGAACTCCCGAGCAAACCGAATATGCTTGTCATGTTTTCGAACATGTTTACATGGAAATAAAAGACAAATACAAGCATTAAATCAATTTTTCAATAACTTTATCTTGTTACAGATTTGATGCACTTGTAATCATTATTCTAAAATTATTGAGCGATTATTATTTAGAATCTACAACAAATTTTAAACTTGTTAAAAATAATAATCGCTTATTATTGTTTTATATATTATATTTGTTTTTTAAATAGTTAACTACAGTTTATTATTTTAGGTTCAGAAATGAAAGTCCGGCTATATTCAATATTCATCGCCATATTTCTCGGTTTCTGCTCAGCACTTAGGGCAGAAGAGTTAATTGAATGGGAGAAAGTTGTTATGAATATGGATTCTCTCAGTTATTTCGGTCAAGTACATGCCAAAAACGACAATGAAATTTTCATGTTGCTGCCGACAGGGATTTATAAATACAATAATAATGAAGAAGCCTGGAAACGACTTGATTTGCCCGACAATCTGATATTTGAAAATACATGGTTGTCTGGTAACGGAGGTACTTTCTTTACTTATGCTTATGAGCATACAGAATCATTAAGTAAAAAGACGTATTTGGTATATTCAATGGATAACGGCGTAAGCTGGAAGATAATTGACGTATGGGATCTAAAATTCCCTGATTATGATTTCTCAACTTTTTTGTTCATAGACAATAATGGCAATATCTGGGGATTAAGTGCGATGAAGGATCGTGAGCCAAACAGTCATCTGATAGTGAATAAGTTTGACTTTGACCAATTGACTACAACTAAGATGTATGAGCTCCCGAAATCATTCAATAAAATTTATTTAACAGATTCATTGACTGCTCTTTTGGAATACACACATAAACCCGATCCTTTGAACGATACAAGCAGCATAGTTGAATTACAAGTGTATTTCACTTATAACGGAACTGACTGGGACTCACTTTTTTTTGATAAATACAACACAAGCGATTTTGACAGCATAAGTCATTATCTGTCATTTTATTCATTCATTGTCGAATCTAACGGATCACTTATAAGCTATTCCGGGGCAAGCAATTTACCTTATGGCAGCTTGATTAAAATTGACCTGTTAAACCGAGAAATGAAAATATTGGACAAAAATTTCCCCGTTAATTCAAGTATTCGCAAGGTTAATGATACTTGTTTTTATAAATCCTCATATTACAGTTATCTTCATTGGTATCCAAGCATCTTCAAATCAAAGGATTTCGTAAATTGGGAATTAGTCGCCAGCCCTTACAAAATTGATAATTTACCTGACTCGACAAGTTATATGATGTTAGATTTTTATGTAAATACATATTGGACTGTTGACAGCGAAGAGAATCATTATCTCTTCAATAAGAATGGCTTATTTAAATTATCTGTTTTAGACAGCTCAGTTGAATATTTCAAACACCAAGGGCTTGAATATTTTCGCTT
>JBAYPL010000204.1:0-5290 GCA_041677745.1 Kapaibacterium sp. (SeqCode) | reverse complement strand
TAAGTTCGAGTAATGTAAGATCTTCTTCAAGCTCATAAATAGTTTTTAGAAATGTATGCACAAGTTCTTTATTTCTAAAAGGTTTGAAATACTTAATCAACAAATTCTTCAAATCTGAAAGTTTGTAATCTAATGAATCATGATGTCTTAGATAATCATCAATTACATTACTCTGAATCTTAATTATAAAATCTTCATCAATTGTATCATTATTATATGTATTAGACAGATTCATAACATAAGGATAAATAGAATTATCCTCGTTGTTCAAATGTTCTCTAAATTCAGTTTCATATTCATTAAAATATCTGAATAGTAACATAAAATCTCTCATTCTATCGCCTTCTTCATTTGATAAATCAGTCAGGCATTTTTTTAATTTGGGAATATATGTATTCAGATAATCTTTATGTGAGTTTTTGAGGTAACGAACCGTCAGACTGATTTCAAACTTATCAATATATTCCGGATCAAATTGATACTTCTTTGTTATTAAATTTAACAACTCCGTAAAGAAGTAGTAATCAATACCATTTTTGTCGCAAATTTCACCAATACTCAAATCTCCAAATCCGAGTTCAATATCAAGCCGTTCCAAGAACTGAAGTAAATTAGGGTATTTGCCTATATAATCAGCAAGTTTATTATCGTGGATGCTCATATTTAAAGTATATTTAAATAATTTATAGACAAGACAAATTCATAAAAATTGTAAAATCCGGACGAAATCATAATCATTAGAAAAATTGAAATCGTAAATTTTATTCATAGTCATAAACCTACGTCAACAACAAGAATAAAGATTACCATAATTTTACAACTACCCTTCCAACTTGTCCACCTTTCAAAATCACATCAATTTCATCGGACAACTCATCTAAATGGATTAGTCTATATATATCATTAAGAGTATTAAACTTCCAACTTCCGGCTAAATTATTCCATAGTTGCAAGCGAAGTTGCATATCTCGAGAAGCAGAATCAATACCTGCAAGAGTAATCCCGCGAAGTAGAAAAGGATAAACAGTAGAAGAGAAAGCATCGCCCGAAACATTTCCTAATACACAGACAACACCGTGCTGCTTGACAGACTTTATAGCATAGGAAAGAGTCTCACCCCCGACATTCTCAACAACACCGGACCATCTGCCGGACAACAGTGGCCTTTTGATGTCATTTGACAGTTCCTCCCTCATTATCACCTCATTTGCACCAATTTGTTTCAAATATTTAACTTGTTCTGCCTTACCGCTTGAAGCAGTAACTTCATAATCTAAATGAGACAGGATACCGACTGCCATAGAACCTACGCCACCGGTAGCACCTGTAACTAAAATTTTCCCTTTATCCGGAGTTATGTCATGTCTTTGCAACTCATATACGCAGATAGCAGCAGTGAATCCGGCTGTACCTATTATCATTGATTCAAGCAGGCTCATGCCTTTTGGAAGAGGGACAATCCACTCATCTGGAACAATTATATACTGTCCAAAACCACCGTTTGTGTTCATCCCCAAATCATAGCCAGTGACAATAACCTTCTCATCTTTCTTATGTTTACCGGATTTGCACACTTCAACTATCCCGGATGCATCAATTCCCGGAGTATGTGGATAATTTCTTGTGATTCCTTTATGTCCGCGAGCAGAAAGTGCATCTTTATAATTTAATGATGAATATTCTACCTTAACCAAGGTATGATGTTCAGGAACATGTCCCAAAGTTTTACTTTGCACTTTTCGAATAAACTTGCCATTATGTGTTTCTTCGACGACTAATGCTTTATATTCCATGATTTCATTCCTTAGAGTATAATCAAGTTAAAATAAATGAAGCTATTGACACTGCAGACCTGCTTGCAATATCATTCCATTGATTGTATTCAATAAAATGTCCCTCATCGAAATCTTCTAATGAAAACAAAGAATAAATCGGAGTAGTACCACAGATTTTAAATATATCTTTGTCATTAATTATTTTATTGAAAAATTCTTGTCTATCGGCTTTTAATATTTAAGAGATTAATTTTTCATCCTCTTCTTTAAGTATTGAAAGTTTATCTACAGCATCAAAATCATCACCGAATTTTCTGCCAATATGAGCGAAATCCGCACTTGCAGCAAACATAATCTTCTTTCCAGAGAACTTCAAAGCTTCTTTAAATGAATTGATATAATCGGTAAACCTTTGGTCAAGTTCCGGATAGCTCCCTTTGTAAATATACTCATAGAATGAACCTGCTAAGATGGGAAGAATCTTGAATTTTTTGTTTTGAAAAAAGTATTGGGACAATAATACATGGTATTCGATTGAGTGTTCAGGTCTGTGAGCAAGTTCATTAAAATCTAATTCATGAGGGCAATACTTCTGCCAAAGATTTATAAAATCTGTATCAGTCTCAATTTCACCTAAGGGTGTAGAATAGTTTTGAGTACTCAGCATAAACAGATCGCTCGAATCATAATGAGCTGTACCCAATATTACAAGCAAATCAAAATCAGTATCTGCAACAGATTGAAATACCGAACTGTACATGCTATGTGTTACATCTTCTAAACTCAAATCCAAGTGTGGCGCTATGAATCCTTTTATATCTTTTTTGAGTTCAGTTTTTGAGCCCTTTGTTTTTAATTCATCGAGAAATTGAAGTAATTCCTTTCTATCCTCTGGATATGAAATTCCGGCACAAGCATAAGGTCTTACTTTTAATTCAAGATATTCTTTATCTTTCCTTTCTCGAAAGTCTCGAAATTTCTGACTATCCATCAAGTACATGTCATCAAGTGATTGCAAGTTTTCAATAATCGAATTCACAGACTCACTATCGTCCAAGCCCAAAACTTCGTTAAGTTCGTCATAACGGGTATTGTCACCTAAAAATTTCAGTAATGAATAGAATTCGGGAGTGATTGCAAGTTCATATTCAGAATACCCCCATCTGTCACTGATAAATATATAATTGCTGCCATTTTGCTCAATTTCAACAAAATTCAAGTCATGTCTAAGCCTTGGAATTAAATTATCACTCAAATTATTACCCGTTCTTTGAATTGTCATTTAAAATATCAGCATACTTATCTTGTAGATTTTTAATCACAAACATAAATGCTACGCCGGAAATTGCGAGGATTATTCCGAGGCTGAGCATCCACAAATTATCGGTAATTAGATATGCAATTAAAAATATCAAAGCTGCTATTAGTGATGATCCTGTAGTTACAATGATTGACTTTTTCAAATTCTCTTGAATACTAAGTGACTTACTCAAATCAATGTTTTTGTAATCTTGCATCATAAGTTGTTTCCTTATCTTAAATCAAAATTTAGTGAAGTTTTTGCATCAGTTTTATCATCTCTGTATTTTACTATAAGTGGTGTTGAAACCGAGAGACCGTGACGCACGGCAAAATCTGATTTTAATGCTCTGCTTCCGGGGACTACTACTGCATTGGCTGGTATTTCTAATGGATTATCGTCGTAACTGCCAATAATTGTTTCATTGACCAAATCATACACCCTTGTTGAAGCATTGAGGACAACGCCTGAACCGAGTACTGCTCTCTCCCTTATCAAT
The DNA here is from genome assembly GCA_041677745.1 of Kapaibacterium sp. (SeqCode). Classification (GTDB taxonomy): domain Bacteria; phylum Bacteroidota; class Ignavibacteria; order Kapaibacteriales; family UBA2268; genus JANJTB01. The sequence continues at coordinate 1,716 of JBAYPL010000204.1, read as the reverse complement.
ACCCCCTCATAAACACCACAATTACCACCAATCATCACATTATCTTCTATAATCACAGGTCTGGCTCCAGCCGGCTCGAGGACTCCACCCACTTGTGCAGCAGCTGAGATATGAACATTCTTGCCGATTTGTGCGCATGTTCCGACTAATGCATGAGAATCAATCATCGTTCCCTCATCTACATAGGAACCGATGTTTACATACATTGGCGGCATACATATAACTCCTTTTGCAAGATATGAACCTGTTCTGATACTTGAACCACCCGGGACAATTCGTACACCGTCACCATCAGTAAATTTTTTCAAAGTCAATAGTTCTTTATCATAAAATGCAAATCCGGATTCGGACATATTTTTCATATTGCTATATCTAAAAATAAGTAAGATACCTTTCTTAACCCACATGTTAACTTTCCAGTTACCGTCTTCAGTCTTCTCAGCAGCACGAATTATTCCAGTATTCAGGGCTTCCAAGAAACGCTCAAGCATGAAATCAATTTGTACCTGTGATAATTCTATTTGTTTTTCATATACTTTTTCAATTTGTGTAATTAAGACTTCAATATGCATATAAATCCACCAACATAAATAGCTAAAGACTGATTTTTTTTTATTTTGTTGTAATTGTTAAAATCATTTCATCATATAATCTATTTAACATTATAATTAGATTATGAATACTTCGTCAATCTATAATGTTTAAATAAGTTTATCTATCCATGAATATTGTCAATGATTTAAAAAAAATTAAAGAAAAAATTCTATCATCACAGAACATCATAATCAGCACTCATACTAATCCTGACGGTGACGCCATTGGTTCTGAAATTGCTCTTTACCATTTGATAAAGCAATTATCCCGTAAAGTAACAATCATCAATGATTCTAAAACTCCTGATAATCTGTCTTTCTTGGATAATGATGGAATAATACTAACCGGCGATAATCCCACAAGTATTAACTGTTTTTATTCTGCAGATTTAATTATAATAGTTGACTTGAACGATTCAAAACGCCTAAAATCTGTTCAAGTACCGGTTTCGAAAAGTAAGGCATACAAAATTTGTATAGACCATCATATTGACCCGCAAGATTTTGCAGATATGTATTACGTTGATACTGAGTCCTCGTCAACAGGTCAATTAATATATGATTTGATTTGTGAATTCAACGATGTCAAGTTAAATTCTGAGATATCAACATCTTTATATGCTGCAATTATGACTGACACAGGTAGCTTTAGATTCCCGAGGACAACTCCAAAAGTTCATCGAATAATTGCAAATTTAATTGAAAACGGAGCAAATCCGGTAACAATTTATGATAAAATTTATAATAGTAATTCGATGTCGGCAACTAAAATCTTGGGAGAGGCAATGTCCGGAATAAAATTATATTTAGACGGAATATTATGCCTTATGGTAGTAACAGATGATATGTTCAGGCGTACAGGTGCAAAAAATGAGGACATTGATAATTTTGTTGACAAAACATTAGCAATTAATGGTGTAAAAATTGGTATTCTAATTTCAAATATCCCTGATAAAAATGAAATTCGCGTGTCAATTCGTTCTAAAAACGATTATTCTGCACGTGAATTAGCAGTATTATTTGGTGGAGGAGGCCACTTTCACGCAGCTGGAGCAAGATTATTCGATATAAGTCTCGATGATGCTAAGTCAAAAATCATTGAAATTGCAGCTAAATTATACTT
>JBAYPL010000203.1:0-5308 GCA_041677745.1 Kapaibacterium sp. (SeqCode) | reverse complement strand
ACTATGACACGAGCCCTACAAGCTAATAATCAGAATGCCTTAGTACCATCGCTCGGATTATCACCTGATTATTTAAATTCAATCCATAGTGTATTGTCAAACAGTATTGACGATGTAACAATGAGCGGATATCTGCCTGTTGTTATATGTTCCGCACAAGTAAGACCATACTTTTACAGGATGATTCATTCGACTTTTCCAATGGTAAGCGTAATCAGTTATTCGGAATTACCCGCTGAAACTGATATTGAAATTCTAAGTTCAATTAAATTATAAAAGTTCGTTTGTGTAAAATATTTGAATAATGCGATTAAAATATTGAGTTTTCCTACTACTTTCGAAATGCTTGGAATCTTTTGGAAGTAGCTGACTCTGATTGATTGATTAATTTTAAAATATCCTATGTTGATAAATGTTGTTAAGTGTGGAATAAATCAGGAGTTTATATCCAGTAGGGATTACACAATTTGAAAACAATTGCTTGTGTAATGACCAATATGAGGGTACACTCAACAAGCTAAATATTTATAAAAAAAATGCAAATATTCATCGCATAATTTTTTAAGTATTAAACCCAAAAAGAAGGGCAGACAAAACTGCCTGCCCCGTAAATTCAATTTAATAATAATGAGATAGATAATTAAAAAATTTATACTACCTGACTACTATCAATTTTTTGTTGTATTGAATATTATCAATGATAACATTCAGAATATATAATCCTGATGGCATACCACTAAGATTAAGGTCTATCATATTATCGGAACCGGATAAAATCCCATTAAAAATTTTGGCAATTTGAACACCTTCCGAGTTTACCAAACTTACATTAACATTCCGGGGGAGTGTAGATTCAGATTTAATTTGAAGATATGATAAATCCTTAGACGGGTTTGGAAAAAGATTTATGTTGTTAGCAATCTTCACATGTGTATTGTTTTCGACACTTGTACCTCCTACACCTACACCTGAGGCAAGAACAAGAAATCCATCTTCAGAATCCTTATCGGTTTTAAAGAACAATTCCTCCATTTGAAATCCGGATTCATGAGGGGCAAATCCAATCGCACCTACTAAGCAATAACCCGGTAAAATAGTGCGTTTTTTATCAAGATAGGCAACATAAAAACCTTCGTCGGAAATTATCTCAAAGACTGAATCAATAACAACAACATCCTCTTCTTTATTGCACCAGGTAAAGAGTAATTCTCTTGAATCACCTACTTTTACAGAATCAAAAATCAACATCACAACCGATTCATTATCCATGAAGTCATCAGCATTTTTATTGATGATAGGAGGGATTATTTTGATTGATTTTGATACTGTTTCGAACGGTGGAATAACAAGGTTTTCTCCATCGTTAAAATCAGCTGTTAACTCTTGCGATGTAGGATTATACCCGACATAAGTTCGTTCTTCTGTTTCATTATTGTAAAATACTTGATAGAATGGGGTAGAAGCAGTAGTTACATTTGTATCAACATGCCCGGAAGCATTCATAGTATTTAACCAATAGTAGGTATAAACTTTAGAAGTTCCATTCTCACCATAATTATTAAAGCCGGGACTAACGTGGTCTTCGGCGTTAATTTGTGCATCATTGACGAAATCGGGCCACCTTTCAAACATATTAATTGCCATTTGAGGATTAGCCAGTGCAAGGAATTGCCAGATGATATTTTGCCATGAAGATTTTTTCCCGTCAGGGTCGGTCTGCGACAATTTTACAATCGTATTGTAAGCATCATCCATCCAATTCAGATTACGTCCGAGATATACTGAATGAGCATTGAAGGGAAGGAAATTAATTCCAGCAATCAACTCAATTACCGGGCTAAACCATGTAATCATTTCAGATTTATTATCCCAATTCATACCTACAAAAGGATATCTGTAAGTAGCAGAATCCATAGGATTCACATAGTCCCCGTCAACTTTCTGCCAAGGACGTTCTTCTCGCCAGAAGTTTCTGTTATTGACATCGAACCAGTACTCTTCGATTGTTACAGTTTGAGTAGCATACATATATATACCGAGGTCTCTGTAGTACTTATCACCAGTCAAAGCACCGAATAGAGCAACTGCCGTATTAAAATTTTGTCCTTCTGAACTGGATTCCTGGTTATTACCGTCAGAAAATCCCGCATGACCTGAAGCAAGAGCATAACCCATGTATGGGTCCCAATTTCTGTACTTAGGAAACAGCGGGTCACCATCATCAGAAATACCGCCATCGGCAACTTTACGATAATCGCCTGCAATATCACGAATCAACATTTTAGTCATAGCACCCCAATTTTCGTCACTGCCAAAGTCGAGTTCACCATTGAGCATGACATCAACAACTCCTCTGATAAAGTAACCCCAATGAAAGTGATGGTCATTGAATTCAGTATCTGTGTTGAATGAAGCGGGATAACCGTATATTGACTGCCAAAGCGGATTATAATAGAATAAATAATAATCACCCGGGGCTAAAGTATCATTATCTCCACTTAATGAATGTGCTGTTGCCTCATAATCTGTAACCGATAACCAATCTTCTACTCTGTTCTTTATACGCGGTAACCACGTTTCGATAAAATCCTTCTTTTGCCCTGCATTCTTTGCAGTCTCGATTGCCTGAGCAAACTTAGTGAGCTTCTTTCCGTCGTTGTAAGTATCCATACCTTTAGGAAACACTTGATCAGGGTTAATCATATTTAGAGTGTCAATGTATTTTCTTAATAAATCAGCATCGTAACTGTCACTTTTTTCAAGAATATTCGGGAAACTTGCCAGAATACCTTGGTTTTTGATTCTTGTTGTAAATGAATTACCTTCAGCAGTCTTTAGCCATCCTCTGACGCTTGTATATTTGCTTGCTGTGAATTGCATATTATCATTCAAGTAATGATAATGATGCGGGAACAACACCATGAGAGTATTGCTTTCAGTTCCTTCTTTGGCTTCCATGTCAAAATAAAAATCTGTCAACACATTTCCGGTATCTTCATCATATTTCCATTCTACTCTTGTATCTTTCAGGAAAGAAAAAGCGTATTTTTTTAGTAGATACAGGTTCTCGACAGCGTTTGCGTAATTTTCGTACTCGTCAATTGCTTTCACAGGATTTGTATTAGCAGGTAGCGGTGCATTTTCGTCGAAAATTGCAGCAACAGAAATATAATCCTTTCCGTTAAGATTAACTTCCAATGATTTAAAGAAAAATTTATTGAATACATCCGGCTGTTTGTCTTCGAAAATAAACTCTGCACCTTCAGGCTTGAAAATTACAAAATTCTCTCTGTCAGCTCCTTCTGCTCTAAAAGCAAGCATGTCGTCATCTTCGTACCACACGGAAAACCTGCTGTCTGTCTTAACGACAAAATTTCGGCTTAAATCTTCGAAATAAACATAGGGCAGACCACGAGCAATCGAAGCAGTCATCTGTACGGAGTTATCCTTTACCCATGCTGATTTTACATGCCAATCACCGTAATCATCAACAAGTACAGAATCTGATTTCATGTCATTGATTCCGAAATAAGTTTCATTTTGCCACACATTTACAATATGTGATACTCGATAATCCTTGACTGAACTTGTGTCCTTCAATCCGCGTACTTGGGTGAAATCATCATATACACGAATAACTCTTTGCAGTCCAAGGTACAAACCATTTTCATCAGGTTTGATACATAGAGGTCCGGGATACATCTTTTCAGCACTTGTGTTGCCGTTAAATTTAAATAATATTGATGACCACCATTTATTTGTTGTAATTTTTTTGCCGCTTGACATGAAATTTTCTGTAACAGCAGGCTTCAACATTTGCCAACGCATACCTAATGGTGCATGTTCGGCAATTACCGGTCCGGATACATTTTTTGGTCGGCTTTTGTCCGGAAAGTCAAAATTTGAAGTACCCGGTACATAAGCCGGAGGTTCATTGATATAAGAACCTTTTCCGACTTTAATGATTTCTGCATTGAGATTAATTGACAGAGAAACTGCCAAAAGAAGTGTAAAAAAATATTTCATCGAAGAAATTCTCCCACTTTGTTTTTTAAAATGTTCTAAGAAATTTACGTAGTTTCACTTATTTTATTTTGAAGTGAATAGAAATCAAATGGTATGAAGTTGAAAATAAAAATTTATTTTTAACTAATTCTATAAATACTATTATTTAATAATATATAATGATATAAATAGCAATCATTGATTCTTGAATAATGAGATTTATACTAATAATTATTCGATAGTCGGTTGAAATTTATTATTCAATATATATCAAAAAATATTTATCAAATATTGAGAATATAATTAATAAGATGCATGAATATAAACAACTGATGTTTGATTAGGTTTCCGACAAAAAACTAATCATTTTTATACTTATTTTACTTGAATACTATAAATTCTATGGTAAAAATCATTATTTATTAGTATTTTAGTATATTCAAAATTCAGTTTTTAATTTTTTAAGGAAAAGATATGAAGTTTCTGCATTTGCTTTTGTTAATAACTGCATTTGGCTTAATTAGCAACATCCGACTTCTCGGAGACGGTTTGGAGTATTATGATTTTATAAATAATTCAGATAATAACCATATCGTAGTAATTCCTAATGTTGCAGATCCCAAAATCGGCACAGAATCTTTAGCGATAGGTGATGAAATTGGTGTTTTTACTCCTTCCGGAACTTGTGTCGGAGGCGTGAAATGGGAAGGAATATCCACAACTATAACGGTTTACGGATATTCTCAACAATCAAATCCAAATGGTGCAAAGCCCGGTGATGAGATTATTTTTCGCGTATGGGAAAAATCAAGCAATACCGAATATACAAGCGTAACCGTAGTTTGGGATCAAGATGATTTTTTTCTTAATCATGATGGTAAATATGCAATAAACGGCTTCTCAGGTATCAGTTCGCTTGTTGCTGCAAAGAAACCCGGTATCGCAACATTTACAAATCCAACAGACAATGAAATAGGGGTGTCGTTGAGCGGAAATTTAAGTTGGAATGCTGCAGCCGGTGCAGAAACGCATACCATACAGCTGTCCAATGATGCAAATTTCTCAACAACAATCATAAATTCAACAGGACAATTTACGAGCATTGGATACAGTGGACTAAATTACAACACTATGTATTATGCCAGAGTACTTGGAACAAATGATGAAGGTGACGGCGATTGGAAAACAATCACCTTTAAGACTCTTCTTGAAAGTCCTGTTCTCACAAGCCCTGCAGATAATGCGAAGGGTTTAGATGAACGTGACATTACTCTCGTTTGGAATAGTGTTTCAGGTGCTGATT
>JBAYPL010000202.1:0-5331 GCA_041677745.1 Kapaibacterium sp. (SeqCode) | reverse complement strand
TGGTATAAACCGGTTCAGACCCATTTTACTTACTACCGGTACTACTGTATTAGGACTTCTTCCACTTTTGGCTGAAAAAAGTCTGCAAGCGAAATTCCTTATTCCAATGGCTGTTTCTGTTGCTTATGGTTTGATGATTGGCTCATTTTTCGTACTTGTATTTCTTCCGGTACTCCTCGTGTTGCTCAATGATATGAAAAGGCTGGCAACATGGACGTGGACAGGTCAAAAACCGCTTCGTGAACAACTGGAGCCTGCAATAAAAGAAGAATTGAAAATAAAGCATTACATGGATTAATAAAATGAAATATATACTTAATATTATAATTTTGCTAATATCGTACAATATAGCTTGGGGACAGGAAATCATAAATTTTAAAGCTGCTGTCGAAAAAGCACTACTTAATAATTATTCAATAAGAATAGCTAAGGAATCAAATAAGATTGCTGATAATAATGTATCTCCGGGCAACGCCGGTATGTTGCCGAAGATTGATATTGTCGGTGGATATAACTACACTAACCAAGATATTTATATTGTTATGATGACAGGACAGAGAATCGAGCAAGCAGGCAATATTGCTAAGTCTGTAAATGCCGCTGTTCAGTTGTCATGGACTTTGCTGGATGATATGGGTATGTTTATTTCTTATGAGCGATTGAAGAGCCTTAAATCAAAGAGTGACATTGAATTAAAAATATCAGTCGAGAATACTGTTAAAGATATTTCAAATACTTTCCTTAATGCTTTATTACTAAAAAGAAACCTTGATGTACTTCAAGAGAGTATTGAGCTGAGCCGACACAGATTGAAACGTATTGAAGATAGATTAGATTACGGTGTTTCAAATTCTGTTGAAATTCTTAAAGCAAGAGTTGACCTTAATACTGACAGTGCTAACTTCATGCGTACAGAATTAAATTACAGAAATTCTCTCAGAATGTTAAAATTTCTCATGGGTGTAAGTTCAGATATGCAAATTACACCGGATACCAATATCAATTTCATCAATTTCAAGAGTTTGGAAGAATACAGAAATTCGGCTCGCAAATCAAATGCAAGCATTTTGCAAGCTGTTAAAAACAAAGAAATTACGGAATTGGAACATGAGCTTCTTCAAACAAATTACATGCCTAAACTGAACTTCACAGCTTCGTACTCTTACCAACGTTCGGATGCGGATGCCGGATTTCTCCTTATAAACCAAAACATCGGTTTAGCAACCGGATTAAATTTATCATGGAATATTTTTGATGGTTTGAAAACCAATATTCAATCCCAGAACAATAAAATTTCAAGTGAGATTAACTCAATTACTATTGAGATGCTTAGGTCGCAAATTGATATGGCTGTGATAAATAATTATGAAGCATTTTCTGAAAAAAAGAAAATTCTTGATATGGATATTGCAAACTTGGAGGCTGCTGAGTCTAACTATCGAAAATCTAAAGATTTATATGAATCAGGACAAATTTCATCAGTGGAATTACGTGAAGCACAATTGAACCTGAGTCGTGCCAAGATGAGAATTAATGAATCATTGATAGATGCAAAACACAGCGAAACAGAATTAAACATACTTTCAGGTACTTTAAGTTACTGATTTGTGATATTGATATGATTCGATACTTGAGCATTAAGCGAGATTATTAATACTATCATTACTCATTTGACTGTTTAATTTAATACAGGGAATTGACTCATAGGAGATGGTTTATAGAAAACACATCATGATATGTTTAGTATATAAGATATTATCGAAATAATATTGACAAAGAAATAATTGTAAAAGAAATCCGATTAAAGAATTAATTTTTCCTGACATCGAGAATCTTTTCTGCAACCGGCATAATATCGAGTGCTTTTTTAATTTGATTGGAGAATGAATTAAATACTCTGTACTTCTCATTATTAGTCCAAATCATTCCGGCGATCATTGATTTTATTGAAATCTTCAATAAATCCTCATCTTCTTTAAACTTCTGTTCATCCCAATCAATATAATTTTTAGCAGCCAACACTTTCAAATTTTCCAGAATAGAATCATTAATTTGGAAATTATCATAGAAGTCTTTATAATTTTCAAAGTATAGGTTAGCAATAGAATCCCCATGAGCCACCATGAAATCAATAGCCGCCTTAATCGGAACATTTTTTTCAATCAACTTTACCGATAACTCATTGAAAACACACTCTTCCACGTAATAATCTGGTGTTATACCACCACCACCGTAGATATGTCTTCCATATTTACTCATATAAACCGGCACTGAATCATTATAGCTGTAACCTGTCTCAACTTCAACATTTTGTGAAAAAATCATACCGTCTTTTAGAATGAATCTGTCTTCGATGACATTCTGATTCTTCTTAGACTCTAAAGTATCCTTATGAATACTCCTGCCGGATGGAGTAAAGTATTTTGCTACTGTCAACCATAATTCTGAACCGTCAGTCAACTTAATCGGATTTTGAACTACACCTTTTCCGTAAGAGGTCTGTCCTACTATTATACCTCTGTCAAGGTCCTGAACAGCACCGGCAAATATTTCGGGAGCTGATATGGTCGTACTGTCTATCAAAACAACAATCGGTAGTTCCTCATATTTACCGCTTGGAGACGACTTGTAACGTATATTATATTGTGGGTCTTTACCCTTTGTAATTATTATATCATCACCATCAGTAATAAATTCATCGGCTATCATATAGGTTTGGTCAATCAATCCGCCGGGGTTATTCCGCAAGTCAATTATCAGACTTTTCATACCTTGTTCATTAAGAGCCGTAAGAGAATCCAGTACCTCATAATAAGTAGAGTTCATAAATCTGTTTACAGCAATGTAGCCGACATCAGTACCATCTACAATATAAGCTGCATCAACACTGTTCAGGGGCAGTTTAACTTTTCTCAACTTAATATTTCGTAATTCTTTCTGATTGGGTTTCAGTATATCGAAGGTCATAGGAATTGATTTATCAGCCCTAAACATAGACTCCACCTTTTCCTTGTCCATTCCGACTATTTTAGTCCCATTAATCCTTATAACTTTATCTCCAATTTTAATACCGGAAATTTCTGCTGGAGAATTATGTGTAACACCGACTATTTGCAAAGTGTCATTCATCCATAGAGAATGAAAACCTACGCCGTAGTAACTCCCGGTCCGCCTGTTACTGATTTCCTCAACTTCATCAGCAGTAAAATAATATGAATACGGGTCGAGTTCTTTTAATAACCCCCTAATTGCAGCATCCACAAGTTTTTTGGATTCTACATTATCCACATGACTTCCGCTTGCAGCTTTAATGACTTGATTAATTTTTTCAATCTGTTTTTCTGTTTCGTCTTCGGACAATAACTCATAACTGCTTATTAATAAGCCGAGTAGAACACAGTTTATGATATATAAATTTCGATATCTCATAGTTTCTAAGAAAATCATTTCTCATCTAACATAGAAACGAATAATCCACAATATTAATACTAAATTACTCAAAAATTGTTTTAGGAATCAAATTGAGATTTCAATTCCTATGTGATGATAGAAATCTGGTTTGCATCAGTGTGGTTTAATAAACAAGACTTACAAAAAATTATGATTCATAATTCAGAGGCGGAACAAATTCGCAATCCATCTGCAATCAAGAGTAAAATATTACTTTTTTATTAACTTAAATCATTGCATTTTTGCAATATGTATGAAAGTACATAAATTATTTTTTATAAACGCTAAGGTGATAACAATGTCTTTAGCCACAAGATTAGTTGATTTCTTTACTAAAAAGAAGACTATTGCCGATGATACCGACGCACTTTCAAAGGTAAAACAGCAGAAGTTAGGAAAAATGACTGCTCGTGACCGTATCGAAGCTATATTAGATGAAAATTCATTTCATGAGTACGATTTATTTGTCGAGCATAAAGCCGAAGATTTCGGAATGGATAAAAAGTTTCTTCCGCGTGACGGTGTTATAACCGGCACCGGTGATATTGTCGGACATCCTATTTGTATTTATGCACAGGATTTTACAATTGCAGGAGGCTCACTCGGACTTGCTCACGCAAGGAAAATAACAAAAATAATGGACCATGCCATAAAACTCGGAATACCATTGATTGGCATAAATGACTCCGGTGGTGCGAGAATCCAAGAGGGTGTCAATTCCCTTGCAGGATATGGTGAAATTTTCTATAGAAATACTCTCGCAAGCGGTGTAATTCCTCAAATATCTGTCATTCTCGGACCTTGTGCCGGCGGTGCAGTTTACTCGCCTGCACTTACTGATTTTGTTTTCGTGGTTGATAAAATATCCAAAATGTTCATCACAGGACCTGAAGTAATTAAAACAGTATTGGGTGAAGAAATAAGCATGGAAGATTTGGGTGGTGCAAAAGTCCATGCAGAAATATCAGGAAATGCACATTTTTTTGCTGAGAGTGAAATTGAATGCTTTGAACAAATCAAAAGACTCGTGTCCTTTATTCCTTGGAATAACAATAAAAAAGCCGAAAAATTCGAGCCGAAACCGCCTAAACCAGATTATCAGATTTCACAAATAATTCCTAAAGAATCCACGACACCTTATGATGTTCGTGATATTATAAGAGCATTGAGCGATGACTCCGACTTCCTCGAAGTACAGGCACATTTTGCTGCAAACATAGTTATTGGATTTGCAAGGTTGAATGGTGATACAGTAGGAATCATAGGTAATCAACCAATGGTTCTTGCCGGTGTGCTGGATGTTGATTCATCAGATAAAGCAGCAAGATTTATTCGTTTTTGTGATTCTTTCAGCATTCCTTTATTGACTTTGGTGGATTTACCCGGATATTTACCGGGCGTAGATCAGGAACATGCCGGAGTTATAAGACACGGGGCAAAAATTCTTTATGCTTACAGTGAAGCTACAGTACCAAAGATTACTGTGGTATTGAGAAAAGCATACGGTGGCGGATATATTGCCATGTGCTCGAAACATCTTGGTGCTGATTTTGTTTTCTCTTTGCCGACAGCTGAAATTGCTGTAATGGGTCCGGAAGGTGCTGCAAATATAATTTTCAAAAAAGAAATTTCTGAAGCTAATGACCCCGATGCTATGAGGCGAGTGAAAGTAGAAGAATATACCGCCAAATTTGCGAATCCTTATAAGGCTGCGTCGGCGGGTTATATTGACGCTGTTGTTACTGAAGATGAACTTAGAGACCAGGTATTGCATTCTCTGCATATTGCTACTGATAAAAAAGAAAACAGACCATTTAAAAAACACGGTATCCCACCATTTTAAGGAGAAAAAATGAGCGAGCAATTCACAGACTTTGTACT
>JBAYPL010000201.1:0-5361 GCA_041677745.1 Kapaibacterium sp. (SeqCode) | reverse complement strand
TTCCGTACATTTATCCGTGAATGCCGGAAAAAATAATATGGATATTCCGTAATGACCATATGCCTTAATACACATTTCACGTCCTAATCCCGGACTATATACATATTCTGTTTTCTTTTCCATACGCTCTTGTTGAAATGTTTAAACAATTTTATACAAAATTATAAAAAAATCGGACATCTTGGAGCTTTTGACTCGATGAAAAGCATCAAAAATCCTTCATTCAGTTCGATTTCTACTTTGTTACCAACAGACATGTTTCTGGCTCCTTCATTTTTTCCGAATGTTAAATTGTAGTCTTTAAGCTCCCATTTGAGATTTTTCGTTGTTACATTGGCTGACGGTTGTGGTATCAGAGATATGATTTCACCTGCATAACTTTCAAACTTCACAGAAGATTGTATTGGTATTCCATACCTTTCAGCATCATATATGCAAAGATTCATTATTTGAGAATATCTGTTGAATACACTTTGATTATTCAAGGTGTGTTCTATTTCTCCGCCGTGTATTCCTGTTACAAGAATATTCTTGTATTTTTTTTCAATACAGTAATTTAATGTTTTCTCAAAATCATTGCTGTCCTGACTTTTATTTTCAAATATCTTATTCTTGTCAAACAAATCGGATTCAGGTTGTGACAGAAACGAATCCAAATCGCCGATTACCATATCAGCAAAAACACCTTGCTTTAATAATCTTATAGCAGCCCCGTCTGCTGCTAGAATTACTGCCCCTTTCAATTTGTCAAAAAATAATTTATCCGGCAATTCTGCATTCAAACAGATTACCGCATCAAATTTATTATCTTCAAAATGAATTTTTCTCATAAATATTTAATCTTTTCTGTTTGACAAAAGAACGATTTCAATGAATCATTGTTTTGAGCTGATTTATTATATATTTAAAATTTTAGAAGGGCTTTTCGGGATAAATTCTTTTATATAATTAGGTTGATAATCTGAAGCATCCGTGAATTTGTTTTCATTGAAATATTTAATGGCAAGAGCAGCTATGTAATCCGATTTACAAATATCGAAAAAACCTTTACTGCTAATAAATTCAAATTGATTGACTGCTGTACCAATATAAAGATAATTTTGGTCGAATCGTTGCTGCAATTTGCTTTTTTCAATCAGCTCAATATTAGTGCAATTAAAATTAAGTACGTCAAACTCTTGGTAATAAATTTCACTTGAATTACAATTGATTAAGCAAACAATCTTTTCCTTATTAAGGGATTTTGCAAAGTCAAGAGCTGAGTATGCGAAAGCTTCACCATTTGGAATCGCAATGAATTTGACAGTATTATCAAAACATAGACCCTTCGCAATGGCTGCTGAAATTCGTAATCCGGTAAACGAACCCGGTCCGGATGATACTGCAACAGCGTTGAGTTGATTAATATCAATATTTAGATTATCAAATAGGTATTTTATATTATCAGCCATGAGTCTGTCATGTAAATTACGACTGTAATAGTTGTTCGCTGCCAATATTATATTGTTTTCAATTAATGCAACGCCACAGGTATTATCTGAACTTTCAAGACAAAGTATAATGTTTCTCATGATTGATAGTGCTGTAATATTTAAAAGGACTGCTTATTTTATTTAGTCAAAGATTTTATATGAATTCTATTAATCGAAATAAAATATCAGATTATCTTCTATACATACCGGTAATATACAAATACTACCGGTTTGTATAATAAGTTATCAAATATTTTTATTTATTAATTCGATTAAATCCTGATCCATTGTTTCTGAAAAACCTGATTTCACAGATAGTATTTTTCCGTCTTTTCCGATAACATAAAGCGTAGGATACCCCTGAACACCATAATCTCTTGCTGCTGTCTCGCCCAAAAGTACAGAGTTATAGGTAACCTTATGCTCATCCATGAATTTTTTGGGGTCAGCTCCTTGTCTTTCATTACAGCTAACACCCAAAACTATAACCTTCTTTCCTTTGAAATGTTCGTGAACATTTTGAAGCTTAGGCATAGCTTTTACACACCAATGGCACCAAGTACCCCAGAAATCCAGTACGACGACATTACCGCGAAGTTTAGATAATGTTATTTCATTGCCGTTCAAATCTTTAAGAGTAAAATCGGGTGCTTGTTGTCCTTCACCTGTTTCGCTTTGAGATTGTACAGCAATGACTTCTTCCGAATAACCTTCGGGAATTGTCATAGTAAAAAGGTCACTCGATAATCCTTGATTGATTTTCAAGTCAAGAATTTCATAACTTTGCATAATAACTTCATCTTCTCTCGACATTGTTTTAAGTTCCTTTACAGGAAGATTAGTTGCCTGATCGAAATAAGTCCTAACCTTCGAAGTTACTTCTTTTTCACTTGGAAGGGTTGTTTGTACTACATCAGTTTCATACATCTCAAACTTACTCGGTCCAATTACCATCAACTCATCGGTACGTGCTTTAATGTCGTCTGTATAATCTTGGTCAAGCATAACCATGGTCAACGCATTGATTATCCAGTTCTGAGTAAGAGGCATTTCATGCTCCATATCATCGCCTGATTTGAAAACTTTCTTTTCGCTGTCAGACCTATAATAATAATTCTTACCGTTATAGACCCCTTCTCCTTCATCGGTTTTAAATCTTACCATAAATCCAAGTTTGGCAGAGGCATCACGAAGCATACTAACATCTAAGGTAGTACTGAATTTTTCTTTCGGTGAGTTGAAAGAAAATTTTGTTCTGAAAGTTGCATCATTGACCTTCAGAGAACTTTTATTAGCTTTGATGAAAAACTCTTTTGCTGCTTCAGATGAATCACTTCCTACCGGTTGTTCATCACTGTCATTACAAGCAGTAATAATTATCAAAGAAAAAAATAACAAATATAATTTTTTCATGTCGTTTTCCGATTAATTATTCATTATGTCAGTAATAGCATTGTCATAAATATTTCTAATCTCATCAGTTGACAATTCGATATATCCATCAATTGAGAAAGTGCCGTTATTCTCTACAAGACCGATTACGGATACAGGTACATTCTCTGTTTTACAAAGCTTGATGATTTCATCTAACTTATCCTTACCGGCAGACACAACCACTCTGCTCTGTGATTCACCGAAGAGACTTCCAACATTGATATCCGGCAACTTGATTGAACAGCCTAAGCCGGAACCGATTGCTTTTTCTGCCAAGCATACTGCTAGACCTCCTTCACTGACATCATGAGCCGAATTTACTAAATTCTGTTTTATGGCTTGGAGTATAACCCTTTGCAATCTGATTTCGTTATCAATATTCAATATCGGAGCTTTGCCGGTTATCTCATTGGCATATAATTTCAAATATTCTGAGCCGCCGACCTCATAATTTTCGAACCCTATCAGAAGTATAGCATCATCGCTATTTTTAAATTCATGGCTGGTGACTTTATCCAAATCATCAATCACACCAAGCATACCAATTGTGGGAGTCGGATAGACAGCAAAGTTTTTCGATTCATTGTGAAAACTAACATTACCACCTGTTACAGGAGTATTCAAAGCACGGCAAGCATCGCCCATACCTCTGACAGCTTCTTTGAACTGCCAATAAACTTCCGGGTCGTAAGGATTTCCGAAATTTAGACAATTTGTAATTGCAACCGGTTCTGCACCTACACACACAACATTTCGAGCTGCTTCTGCTACAGCAGCCATAGCACCGGCATAAGGATCAAGGTAAGTATATCTGCTGTTACAATCGGTAGTTACTGCTATCGCTTTGCCGGGAATTTCTTTTATTCTGATGACGGCAGCATCACCTTTAATATTCACTGTATTTGTTCTCACTTGAGAGTCATATTGTTCATAAACCCATCGTTTTGAAGCAATCACAGGCGATTTCAAAATAGAAGTAAAATCGCAAGGTTCAGGTTTCATTTTCGCTATTGATTCTGTATCATAAGCACGAGTCTTTTCCAAATAAGAAGGCTCTTTTGTTTCACGGTCATATTGTGGAGCACCACCGCCCAACACCAAATAATCGGCTTCGAGCTCCACAACTTTCTTTCCATTTCTGAAGATATGTATTATTCCGTCTTCAGATACTTCACCGATTTGCGTGATAGGAACGTCCCATTTATTACATATTTCGACAGCTTTATCAACTTTATCCTTTTTTATAACTGCGAGCATACGCTCTTGAGATTCAGAAAGCATGATTTCATAAGCACTCATATCATCTTCACGCAGGGGTACTTTATCGAGGTTAATAATCATGCCTAATCCATTCCTCGCACTCATCTCAGAAGTTGAGCAAGAAATTCCAGCAGCACCCATATCCTGAATGCCTGAGATAACATCGGCATCAATCAGCTCAAGAGTAGCTTCAAGGAGTAATTTCTCGGCAAAAGGGTCTCCTACTTGAACTGTTGGTCTCATATCATCTGTTTTTTCGTCAAATTCTCTCGAAGCAAGCAGAGAAGCACCGTGAATACCGTCACGACCTGTTGATGAGCCCAATATCATAACCGGATTACCCGGACCTGAAGAAGCTGCAGAAGCAGTTTTATTCACATCTACTATACCCACTGCCATTGCATTGACAAGTGGATTGTCGTGGTAACATGAATCAAAATATATTTCTCCGCCTACTGTGGGTACACCGAAACAATTTCCGTAATGACTTATACCGTGAACAACGCCGTTCAATAGGAACTTTGTTCTCGTGTTATTGAGTTCTCCAAATCTTAATGAATTTAAAGCTGCTATTGGTCTGGCACCCATGGTAAATATATCTCGGAGTATTCCGCCGACACCGGTTGCAGCACCTTGGAAAGGCTCAATTGCTGATGGATGATTGTGACTTTCTATTTTGAAAGCAATGGCATAACCATTACCTATATCAACCAAGCCTGCATTTTCTTCTCCGGCCTCGACAAGTAGCCGTCCTCCTGAACGTGGTAGGGTTTTCAATTGCTTTATGGAATTTTTATAAGAACAGTGTTCACTCCACATTACACTATAAATACCAAGTTCTGTATAGGTGGGGGTTCGACCCAGAATATCAAGTATTCGTGAATATTCATTTGAAGTTAAACCTAATTCCAATGCAGTTTCAAGACTTACTTCTATTTCGGAGTACACATCGTTTTGATTGCTCATGATATTCAATAATTAATTTAAAATTTGCTCAACACTAAGTTTTAAAATACGTTTTTATTTGTTTTTAATTTGATGATTTACTTTTATCGAGTTTCTGTCAGGCTAATGCTTCTTTCGGCGTAGGCATCTTCGGTTTCGTATAGCCTGATAGTTAATTTTGTCAAATTTCGATACTGCTTAAAGTGCGGAAGTGCTGATTCAAGCATATATGTTACTAAGTTCTCGGAGG
>JBAYPL010000200.1:0-5382 GCA_041677745.1 Kapaibacterium sp. (SeqCode) | reverse complement strand
GAACATCTATTTCAGCAGAAGCTTTGCATCGTGGTGAAAATGAAATCGGATTACAGGGTGATTTTATACTCGAAAAACAAAGACTATTCAGGACGGAATTGTCTTTGTACGGCAGATTAACCGCTAATCGCTTTAAAACTACTCAAAACCTCTTTCTTAGTAAGCCGTACAGAACTCTCGATACAGAATTTTCTTATGGAATTAATTTGCTGAACGGATTTGGTGATGACTTCGTATTCTCCGAAGGTGGAGCTTATGAATTGGCGCCTTATGACGAGCAGCTCGTTTATGCTTATGTTAGCCGTTCTTGGAGAAAAAGAGATAGAATTTTTGCCACAGGACTTGTCGAATACCAAACAGTCCAAAGACCTAACGAACTGAGCAGACAGGCATTCGACAATTCAGGTAAAATATTAATTATGTTTTCGTCGGCTTCTCAGGACTTTTATATTTCCGAAAAAGTTAATTATTATCATGTTGAAGATATGATGGTTGGTGGCTATGGTTCAGCAACTCTCGGGAAAGTTTTTTCGATAGGTAGTAAAGGAGAAGACCGATATTATGTTGCAGCTTCCGGTGAAGTGTCATATTATAACGGCAGATCATATCTTTTTGGACAATTGACAGGAGCCAGTGCATTCAATAAAAGTATTGCTTCATACACATATCAAGAATTTATGGGATTAGGGTTTACTAATCTTACAGACGGATTAGTACTTGCCGCGAGATTTAGACAACAGACAGCATGGAACTGGAGTGCTTTTCGCCAATTAATTCTTGATAATGATTTTGGTATGAGAGGTTATGACCTCAACCGCTTTTCGGGAGAAAACAGAATTATCTCAAATCTTGAACTGAGATATTTCCCTGATTTACCCGTTTGGATAGTTAATCTGTCCGGAGTGTTATTTTGGGATAACGGAGCTGTCTGGAATCAGGACAATCAAATATGGGAAACAAAGTTTTACAATTCGGCAGGGCTCGGATTAAGAATTCATTTTAATAAATCCAGTTCACCGAGCCATACCATGAGGATTGATTTCGCATATAATTTTGCTGATGGCAGTTTTGGCGGTATTATACTTTCTACAAAGCAACTTTTTTCAGCCTTTGGTTCACATGACTTCAGGTTACCGCAAATATTCGGAAGCGGCATAGATCTTGAATAAAATCAAAACATGCCTGCAACGAGTTGTTCTTGGGACACATTTCTGAAATAGTCTTGCACGTTGACATTATCCAATGCCTCGATGATTGAACTTTCTTCGTGTCTCACACCGATCAGTATATTTTCAAAATCTTCGGTTTCGAGATTGTTGAAATAGTCGCCGAAAATCTTACAAGCACTTATAATGCCATCCTTGACATTAAAATTGATTTCGATGCTTCCACCGTCAGTCTTTATGATACGATTGAAATCATACTTAGCTTGGTAACCGAAATTCCACTCCCAAGTAGAATATTTCTTTTCAACGAGTTCATTGATTACCGAGATATCGTCAACGTTAAATTCATAAGTCATGTTATCCGGATATTTTTTCATTATGTGACTCATAATCATTTCCGAAAATCTATCCAAGTTGATTTGTTCAGTCAAATGTTCTGAAATATTTGTTACTCTCGACCTGACAGATTTAACCGCCTTATCTTGATACTTGACGGGGTGGATTTTTAAAGCCTCACTCAAGTCTTTCATCTCAGAAGAAAATAATAGCGTACCGTGCTGTAATACTCTGTTCCTGACAACGTGCATAGCATTACCCGAAAACTTTTTACCATCAATAGTTAAATCGTTGCGACCTTCAAACTTTGCCGGAACTCCAAGTTGATGTAATACTTCGAGGATTGGTTCAGTATATTTTCTGAAATCAACCGGCATATCTTTATTAGAATTCATGATGAATGTGAAGTTCAAATTCCCTAAGTCATGAAATACGGCACCGCCACCCGATAAACGACGTACTACTTTAATATTTTTCTGCTTCACGTAGTCTATGTTAATTTCAGCTAATGTGTTCTGATGTTTACCTACAATTATTGCATTGTCATTTCTCCAAAGCATAAAAATATCATCGTTAAAATTCTTGAAAAGATGTTCTTCTACAGCCATATTGAAATAGGGTTCCAACGAATTATTATATATACAAATCATAATTTTCCAAACCATATTATAAAAATACAAAAGTAATCATTTTTTATTAATACACATTCGGTTAGAAATATACGAATCTGCTTTCAATGCATCTGCCTACGTACTTGATTATAGACTTTAATCATATACTGATTGATGAACATCAAATGATGGGTTGTTTATAAAACACAGGAGATTTCATAATATCAACCTTGTTATTAGCAAGAGTTATAATTTTTCAGTAAATATTAAAATATTATATGTATTTTTCGTATTTTTGTTGTTTTTAGTAATTACAATTAACGGATACATAAATTATGTTTAAGCCTTTGCCGGAAAAATTATCTTATCCGGAATTAGAACACGGAATATTAAAATTCTGGAAAGAGAACCGTATATTTGAAATGTCATTGGAGCAGCGGAAAGATTCACCTTATTATAGTTTTTATGAAGGACCTCCGACAGTAAACGGTAATCCGGGTGTACATCATGTTATGGCTCGTTCAATCAAAGATACAGTCTGCCGTTACAAAACAATGAACGGTTACTTCGTCAGAAGGCAAGCCGGTTGGGATACTCACGGTCTTCCTGTTGAGATTGAACTTGAGAAAAGGCTTGGGCTGAAAGATAAATCTGATATTGAAAAATACGGCATTGCAAAATTCAATGCAGCCTGCAAGGAATTTGTTTATACTAATATTGAAAAAGATCAAGGTTGGGGTTATTTAACAGAAAGAATGGGGTACTGGGTTGATTTGAAATCAGCTTATATTACTTGTACCAACAATTATATTGAGTCAGTCTGGTGGGCATTAAAAACCTATTTTGATAAGGGTTATATTTACAGAGGATTCAAAGTTGTTCCTCAATCTCCAACGATTGAAACTCCTCTTAGTTCACACGAACTATCTTTGGGTTATAAGGATGTAAGAGATCCTAATTGTTATATAAAACTGAAAATTACATCCAGCCCAATCAAAAGCATAGAAAATGCAAGACTTTTGGTTTGGACAACTACTCCATGGACACTTTTAGCTAATGTTGCCTTGGCTGCCGGCGAAGAAATTGATTATGTTCATGTAAGAAACGTCAGAAAACAAAAAACTGAAACTTTGACAGATGAATTAGTACTTGCAAAAGCAAGATTGTCTGCTTTAGACGGTGATTACGAAATTCTTTCCGAATTCAAAGGTACCGATTTGATTGGTACTCGTTATGAACAAATTTTCTCTTATTACAATATAAATTTTGATGAATTTCCTGACGCTTTAAGTGTGCTTCCGGGTGACTTCGTATCAACCGATGACGGTTCCGGAATTGTACATCTTGCACCTGCGTTTGGTGAAGATGATTATCAAATGTCCAAAAAGTTTAAAATACCATTCGCACAACCAGTAACACCTAACGGACACTTTACTGAAGACATGGGTGAATTTGCAGGAAGGGCAATAAAGACTTTTACTTACAAAGAGCATACTGAGGAAGGTGCCGATAAAGATATTGTAGTAGCTTTAAAATATGCTGACAAAATATACAGGTCAACAAATGATTACCTGCATAGTTATCCACATTGTTGGAGAACAGGTAATCCGATTATGTATTATGCTCGAGAATCCTGGTTTATTAAATCTCCTGAATACAAACAGTCTATGATTGACAGGAACAAGGAAATAAACTGGCAACCGGAAGAAATCGGTACCGGCAGGTTTGGCAATTGGCTGGAAGAAGTTAAAGAATGGTCGCTTTCACGTGATAGATTCTGGGGTACTCCATTGCCGTTATGGGTAAATACAAATGATAAAAATGATTATTTTGCCATCGGCTCTATCAGTGAATTATCAGAAGGTATTTATGTATTTGAAGACGGCAAAAAAGTTCCTGTGAAAGAATGTGGAATTGAGATTGATTTGCACCGTCCGTTTGTTGATAATGTGATATTCGAGCGTAACGGAAATACTTATAAAAGAGTACACGAAGTAATAGATGTGTGGTTTGACTCAGGTGCCATGCCTTTTGCTCAGCTTCATTATCCATTCGAAAACAAAGAACTATTTGAAAAAATATTTCCGGGTGACTTCATAGCAGAAGGAATTGACCAAACTAGGGGATGGTTCTATACATTACATAATATTGCTGTAGCCTTGTTTGATAAACCGGCATTCAAAAATATTGTAGTAAATGAACTGATTCTTGATAAGAATGGTGTAAAAATGTCTAAGAGGCTCGGAAACACCGTTGACCCGTTTGAATTAATGGAATCCTACGGAGCAGATGCTGTACGTTGGTACCTGTTTGTCAACAACCCGCCATGGAAAACTACCAAGTTCAATGGAGAAGACATTGCAAGAACAGTAATTTCCGATTTCCTCAGGTCTCTTACAAATACTTATGCGTTCTTTGCTCTTTACGCAAATATTGATGACTTTACAGGTACTGAACCTGATATACCCGTATCAGACAGACCGGAGATTGATAGATGGATAATTTCACGAGTAAACACTCTTGTGAAAAACTATCGTCAACTCATGGAAGAATACGAATTGACAAAAGCACCAAGAGCCGTACAAGATTTTGTAATCAATGAGCTCTCTAATTGGTACATTCGTCGTAACCGAAGAAGATTCTGGAAAGGTGAGAAGGATGCCGAGAAAATTGCTGCTTACCAGACATTGAGAGATGTATTACTGAAAGTATTGCAATTGATAGCTCCTCAGGCACCATTTATCAGCGAAGATTTATTCCAGAGGTTACGCAATGTTAATGATGCTTTATCAATTCACCTGACCGATATGCCGGTTGAAAACAATACATTGATTGATACTGAGCTTGAACGCAGGATGGATGCTGCACAAAAAATCACATCTTTGGCAAGAAGCTTGAGAGAGAAAGCTAATTTGAAGGTTAGACAACCACTTAGAAGAATTTTGATTCCGGTGAATAATCCTACCGAAAGACGAGATATTCAAGCTGTTGGGGATATTATTGTCGAAGAAATAAATGTCAAAAATATTGAATTTATAACGGACAACGATTCAGACATCGTACGAAAAGTGGCGAAACCAAATTTTAAAGTGATTGGTAAAAAATTCGGAAAGTCAACTCAGAATGTGGCAAACTTTATAAAAAGTATGTCAAATGAAATGATTAAAGATGTTGAAAAGTCAGGACTTCTGCGATTCTCTATTAACTCTGAAAATTATGAATTGTCAATCGAAGATATCGAAATTCAAAGTGAGGATATTGAAGGTTGG
>JBAYPL010000199.1:0-5385 GCA_041677745.1 Kapaibacterium sp. (SeqCode) | reverse complement strand
GAAGCACTATTGATATAGTATTAATAGATGCATCCGGCAGAGAAGTCAGCAAACTTTACAGCGGAATGCAGACAGCAGGAACTCATGTACTCAACATCAATGCAAAAGATCTTGCAAATGGAGCATATCAAGTAGTTCTTCGTAGCGGTGATGTAATGTTAACCCGCAGCATCAATGTCGTAAAATAAGCTGATTTGGAACGGCTGACGCCGCTTCAACGAAATTAAAAAGCCGTCCCGCTACCGTGGGGCGGCTTTTTTTGTGTAAATCAATTCATTTTGATTGTCAAAATTCGGTGATTTGATTGTAATGGTATAATTTATGCTTAATTATTAGAATATTTTTAAAGAAAAAAGCGAATATTTGTATTTTTTTGTGAAAAAATTATGAAAAATAAATTAAATTCAATATTTTGGAGAAATTATTAATGCAATTTTTTGACAAAGTATTAAAGAAAATGAACTTTGTAATAAATATCGGTTTTATTTCATTGATGTTGCTGACTTGTTTGAATACCTTAAGCAGCCAGTTACCGAATTATTCAACATGGCATTTTAAGGATGGGAATTATCAGGCAAGCAAGCGCGGAAACTCGGGGTTTCATATACAATCCATTGATTCGTTTATCGTGAAGTGGGCTACACCTGATATAAGCGGAGATGTAACGCCCTTAATTGGAAATATTGTGAGCAATCCCATAAACGGAATTTCAGAAGCAGAACCGTTGGAATTAATTGCATTGATGGGTGACGAAATGGTGATTATAAGTGGAGAGGGTAAGCTGATAAAGAAGCAAAAACTACCTGCTTATGCGCAAAATGTCAAGGACCTCACAGTGCTTTTCGATTCACTCGAAACAGGATTCAGCGATTATTCTAATAGCACCGTATTGATAGCCAGTGAATCTATTGAATTTTTTAATCCTAATTCTAAGGATACACTTGCACATTCATATATTTTCGGATTTGATACAGAGCTTGATTCTATAAAAGTAGTGAAACGTCTGTCAATTGACCTTAGGGAGTATAAGCCTAATGTGTCTGCATCCATCAAGCCATTTTACGGCAGACAGGTTAACGGCAGAATGATGGTTTATGCTTTGATAGACATGAATAAACCTATTTTGAATGGAGCTGATGAGGATTTACCATATTTTAGGGGCTATGCCCAATTCTTTGACGATGGCGAAGGAGCCGTCTTTCCGTTGCCCGATGTGAGAGACCAAAAGGATCAAAGGCTACATTTAGCCGGAGACATTGGTTTATATCAGCCTTCACTGAGTGTAAGCAACGGAGTTAACGCAAGGGTCATACTACCTTGGCAAGCAGCAGATATTGAAAGCGACAGTACATTCAGAGCATTTTCAATAACTGACAATGTAGGAACATCGGATTATTTAACTTATGCAGATTCAAATTATGTTGTAGGTTTTGATATTAACGGTAACAGAATTACCTCAGGCTTTACTCCCGTTAATTTTACTCCGTCGGGGAATCGTCCGATTTTACGACCAATTATGGCGGAATTGACAAATAGTTTGAATAATAAAAATGATTATATAATCCTTGCTGAACAATACTCGGGAATTGACGGTTCCGAAGGAGTGTCGCGTATTCATTTATATAATTCGGCAGGTGAGCCGGTGACACAATTGCCTACTTCAAAAATTCCTCCTTTAACCGGAGGAGCCAATCAATATTGGTCAATAGGAGTAGGTAATGTTGACGGTGTTTCCACAAATGCATGGAGCCGATTTTTTCCCAATAATCCCGGGAATGAAATAATTGTAACACAGAGTACAAAGGAAAGTGTTTATCCTGAAAGTAAATTACATATATTAAGATTTCACACAGGCTTGCCTATTGAAAAGCCTACTCCGGCAGGTGATACTTTATTTCCGTTTGATACTATCGCAACTTCAGCCGTCAATGGATGGCTTGCAGCTGTGGGTGATATAGATTTGCAACCTGACGGTAAGGACGAAATGATTCTTGTTGACGGGTCTAAATTGATGGTATTGAGGATGAGAGATTATTCGGATATTAATTTCAGGCTCGGCTATCCTTTTGATACTGTTTTTGTTCGTGAGTTCAGTAAACAGACAATTGCGTCAGTAGCCTTAGCCGATATGGAAGGTGACGGGAGACCGGACTTGGTAGTTACTACTTTTGACAGTACTTATATCATAGGAATGATGATAGAAAATACTATAATTGTAAAATGTCCAGAAAAGGATGGTATTTCTTCATTTTGCTTTAATGATACAATTCAATTGTCTTGGGAAAATAAAATAATAAGTCAACCTCGTGTCAGAATAGAGTTTGAAATTACCGATGAAACCGGTTCTCCGCTTGATACAGTAATAATTTCTGAGTCTGCATCTAATGACGGTGAGCTAATGACAAGAAATATTCTTGCAGACGATAGATTCTTTATTGATAACTCTATGAAGAGAAGTAACGGAAGATTTATAATTAAAGGGTTGGTGTATCCTGACAAATTGACTGCAAAATCTTGTATGATTGAAATAAATAAGCCTTCTGTGAATCTCACATCCGTTTTTCCTGACAGCATAATGACCGGTGAGGCTGTTGCGATTTCAGCAGATATTATTTGTGTTGATTCTGTTGCATTATATTTTAAAACCGAAGGTATGTCAGACTGGCAATATTCAAATTTAATAATACCTCAAGCAGGAGAAATATCCACACAGTTTGAAGTTCCTTGTATGTCTGGATTGTTTTCATGTTCGGATAACAGCTCTTACAGACCGGAAATAGAATTTATGTTAATCTTTCAAAAGAACGGATTTATTGACTCTGTTAATGCAGGAAGTATAAAGGTTAAACCAAATTATTTCAATTTTACCATTGACGAAAAACTAACTGCAGATCCAAGCTTACATGTGCGTTGGAACAGTATGGATTTGTTTGATGAATATCCTTGTGATGAAGTTTCTATATCCTTATCAGCAGACAATGGAGCAAGTTTTAATCAAATAGGACTGGTAAATTCTTCAGAAGGCTATTTCAAATGGAATGTGCCGATTGATATTCAAGATAGTCAAATACTTAGGGTATGTTGCAATAATTTGTCATGTTTGCGTACGGATACATTGATAAACGGGCTGAAACCATTGTATGTGAATATTATTGCTCCAAACCCTTTCAATCCGGACAGGGAGGAGCTTGAGTTCGTTTATTCCGTACCGGAAAATATGAATATTAATGTTACAATACTCGACCAAAGTAACAGGATAGTGAGGAATTTATTGAAGGATGTCCCCCGCTCGGGTAATATTGTATATACTGATATATGGGACGGAAGAAAAGATAACGGTAGTGTTGCCGCTAACGGATTATACTATTTGGTTCTGGATTTAAGTAACGGTAACCGTGAAGTACATCAGATTTTTGTTGGAAAATAATGATTGATAATCTAAATGAGAGGAATTAAATATGAGAGTACTCGTAGTAGAAGATGAAAGAAGAGTAGCGAATTTTATTAAACACGGTCTTGAAGAAGAGCGTTATATTGTGGAAACCGCTTATGATGGGAATTCCGCTTTTGACATTGTAATGAATAATCATTTTGATGCAATTGTTCTTGATGTGATGCTCCCTAACAAAGATGGTTTTACTTTGTTAAAGGAAATAAGAGATTCCGGTATTTCAACACCGGTAATCATGCTGACTGCAAGAGCTAATGTTGAGGATAGGGTGGCAGGTTTAGACCTCGGCGCCGATGATTACTTACCTAAACCATTCTCCTTCGATGAATTAGCAGCAAGAATTCGTTCAATTCTAAGAAGGTCAAGCCCTGACAAAAGTACTAAGCTCAGAGCCGGTGATTTGATACTCGATACAGTAACACATTTGGCATACAGACAGGGACGCGAAATTGAATTAACAACTAAAGAATATGCACTCCTGGAATATATGCTCAGGAATAAAAATAGAATTTTGAGCAGAAGTACAATTACTCAACATGTATGGAAGCATAATTTTGACCCTGAATCAAATATTATTGATGTCTATATCAAAAGACTAAGATCTAAAATTGAGAAGGATGGTGAAAAACCTCTTGTCCAAAGTATCAGAGGTGTTGGTTACAGATTAAGAGAAGTAACTTCTGAAGAGTAATAATAATGTCCAATTCGGTTTTAGAATCGCTGCTTGATGGTTTAGATGATAATATTCAGCTTATACAGTCAGGCTTCGATAATTATCAAAAGAAATGTTTCTCTGAAAGACCATCTGAATTTTTCTGTCTCGAACTTAACGGTGAAGCCGGTGAATTAGCAAATCTGGAAAAGAAAATCTGGAAAGGCAGAGCTGTGGACTTTGATAGATTTGAAGATGAAGCCGCCGATGTTTTCATAGCACTAATGAATTATTGCAATGCTAAAGGTATCAATCTAGGTAAAGCAATTTCTGATAAACTAATTAAGATTGAGAGTTTGCGTTCTGAACTCGAGTCTGTCGGTAAAATGTACTAAATTTTTCTAAAGAAAAAATAATTTTATGAGTAAAAAACATATAGTCGTTAAAGCTACAGGTGAATTGGAGGAGTTCGACAGACTGAAGCTCGCTTCTTCACTCAGCCGCTCCGGTGCCGATGAGCAAACAATTGAAAATATTATTGATGAAATTATTCCGTGGCTCAAAGAAGGAGCCAGTACAAAGGAATTATATAATAAAGCATTCAGCCTTTTGCGTAAGCGTAAAACAAGCACCGCAGCAAGATACAGTTTAAAAAAATCCATTATGGAATTAGGTCCATCAGGATATCCTTTTGAACACTTCATTGGGCAGCTGCTCAAATATCAAGGATTTGATGTTCAGGTTGGAGTCATAGTACAAGGACAATGTGTCAATCATGAAGTAGATGTTGTTGCTACAAGCGGCAATAAACAATTTATTGTGGAATGTAAATTTTATAATACCCAAGGTAAGTTCGCCGGTGTTCAGGTACCTCTGTATATCAAATCAAGAGTCGAGGACATAATCAGGAAGAGAACCGCACTTCCGGAATTTAAGGATATTGATTTCCACGGATGGATAGTTACTAATACAAGATTTACATCGGATGCCGTTCAGTTCGGTAAGTGTGCAGGATTGCATCTTGTAGGTTGGGATTTCCCTGATAAGTACAGCCTGAGAGATATGATTGAACAGAACAGTTTCTTTCCTGTTACTGCAATGACAAGCATTGAGAAGATGTATAAAAATATACTAATGAATAAAGGTATAGTACTATGCAGGCAAATCAGAAATAATCCCGAAGTATTGCAAGAAGTCGGTATTAAACCGATGAAAGTAAGAAAGATTATGACAGAAGTCGAGGAACTTTGCTCTTAATTCAAAATAAATCAGCAATTCGTTT
>JBAYPL010000198.1:0-5391 GCA_041677745.1 Kapaibacterium sp. (SeqCode) | reverse complement strand
TGTTGACGGTCAGTTCAATTGGATACCGATGGTATCATATTCCGGTAATCCCGGTGAAAGATTTGTAACTACCGAAGAAGACGGACGCTTCTACCGCTCGAAGTTTATAAGACTTCCTTATGACGGTGTTTTTAAATTAAGATCTAATGACCCTATTGCAGCATACGCTTACGGCTCTGATAATTATGACTCATACGGCTGGCCTGTATCGGTTGCAACAGCCGACCTTGAAACACCCGACAGTTTAGCTCCTGTAGCTGAATATGCCAAAGGTTGTGATGGAGATGTTGCCGGCTCAGTTACTGACGAACCGAGAGTTGACCCTGAAAACCGTTCTAATCTTGCATTGGTTTACATGGATACAGACGACAGCTATAACTATATCTTTGAGTATGATCCGTTTATTTCCGGTATGTCACCGAGTACAAATTGGACATTGAAAGTTCGTGATGCTTCATTGAACGGTCAAGCTCACCTCGTGTTTATGGACAGAGCAGGTAATCGCTCCGATACAATTATTGAGCATTATGCTTTAAATCCGGTTATAGAGCCCTATTATTCCGATTACGGTACTTTCAAACTTGAAAATCCAAATCTGGAAAAATCGGTTACATTTACTATTCGTAACGAAAGCAATAGCCCAATAACCAGTATTTATGATATCTTCGTAGTATTAGACTCAGATGAAGCTGAAGGCAAAGCAGGTGATATAACCACATATCAGAACTTTGACATTGTTGACATCAGTGGTGTTAACCTCGCACCAATGGCAGTAGGTCAAGAACGTAATTTTGAAGTCAAATTTACTGCTCGTGAGGAAGGTTCTTTCAGAGATTCGGTAGGTGTTAAAGTTATTGACAAAAACACAGGTGAAGTATGTGTATATCAGTACTTTGCAGAAGTGAAAGCCTTCGTAGGTACTCCTTTTATAACATCAGTTGACAAAAACTTCTTCGAGCAAGTTGTTAACAAACGTACAGTGAAATACGATTTGACAGTAACTAATCCTAACACCGGTGATTACCGTGCAAGCACTTCACTCAAAATTACAGGAATCGAATTCAGCGGTGATGAAATTGGTCACGGCGGTTCAGATGCAGTGTTTGAGGTAGAAGGATTGAATAATGTGTCTGAGGCAAACCCGATTGAGCTTGCTCCCGGCGCCAGCAGAACATTCTCTGTCAGCTTCATGCCTAAAGAAGTTCGCGATTACCAATCAGTAATTACATTCATAGCAGATGCTGAACTTCCGAAGAACACATCCATACTCAATGGACGCGGTATTCAACCCGGCCTTCTTGCAAACAGCGATGACTGGGGTGAAAGATTAGTTGACCCGAATTCGTATATTCAAAAAGGCGGAACATGGGATTATACTCCGTACCCGTCACCAAACGGTGCCATTACATTGTCAAACGATGGTAGTGCCGCTGTTACTTTGAAGA
Source organism: Kapaibacterium sp. (SeqCode) (assembly GCA_041677745.1). Taxonomy (GTDB): domain Bacteria; phylum Bacteroidota; class Ignavibacteria; order Kapaibacteriales; family UBA2268; genus JANJTB01. Next base: position 3,946 of record JBAYPL010000198.1, on the reverse strand, counting down.
CTCCGGCTGTTGAATCAGATGTTAACGGTTCAGCATTCAAAGTCTTGGTTAACGGAAACTATGTATCACTGACAGAACCGGGTACACTCGATAACATGTTTACCAACAAGTCTATCAATCCGGGAGAAAATCTGAAAGTTGATGTTTATTTTGACCCTAAAGTAAGCGGTGATCATGAGTTGGTACTCAGCTTCCCGAGTGATGCGGTAACATCTCCGACATCAACTCTAATGGGTATCGGTGTTTATCCTAAATCATCAACGGGCCCATTGGACTTCGGTCACAGTATCGTAGGACAAGGTGTTGTAACTCAGACAGTGGACTTCAGAGCCGTCGAATGGCAATATGATTATCCTGTTACCATAACTGATTTTGTGGCTGCTCCTGCCAATGGCGCAACTACAATCAGCGAATTCGGCGGTAACGGTATCATGCGTTGGGACAGAAACAGCTTGAAGGACCAAAACGGCAATGTCGTGACCTTACCTGTAATTTTACAGCCGGGCGATTATCTGACAATGACCGGAGAATTTGAACCAACAGCAGACGGCAGTTTCGAAGCTACTTTGACAACAGTAAGCGATGCTGAAGAAGAAGCAGTATCGGTATGGACTGCAACAGCAGAAGTACAAGGTGCTGTCATGTCACCAGCTGAAGGTGAGACATGTCTTAATTCACCAATGACATTACGTCCAACAATAACCAATACCGGTACAACCGAATTGGAAGTATTAAACGTAAGATTCGTAAGTACTAATCCGGACTTTATACAAAGTGACCTTGAATTACAGAACATACCTCCATTCACATTAGCTCCCGGAGCTACTGAAGAGTTGGTGATTATCTATAATCCGAAAATGATTTACACCAATGAAGTAATTCGTGTTATCGTTACAACAAATTCAACATCACAACCTGAAGTTGAAACAACAGTAACCATAAGCAGCGAGCATGTAATTCAACATACATTCAGCAAGGTTTCCAATGGCGGTGCTATGGGTACTGAGGATAGAATAGAAGTTGACCCGGGTCAAGGCGATGCAGTCAGCTATACTATATTTATCAACACAACAAATCCTGTACCTCTTTCAGAGTCAATGGTATTCGAAGCTAAGGTTACTTACAGCAAGAACTTCCTTGGTCTTGGCTATCACGACAGAGCAGCTAAAGATGCCAAAGTACAAATCGGCACTCAGCTTGCTTCTTTAGGTTGGACGGTTTCGGCAGAAGTAACCGATTTCAACGAAGAGACCAACGAGGAAGAAATCACATTGACTTTCGTAGGTGCTGCACCTTTGAAAGGCTCATACGGCAATCTTGAAATCGCAACAATAACTTTTGACGCCTTCCTGCCTTGGTACAAAGACGGCGACGGTAATGTTAAGATGAAGAACGAGCCTGTAACAATGAAACATGTTATTCTCAACAACGATCCTTGTGTCAATTATACAGCCGATTACTCTGAAGTTGCTCTCAATCCTACTTGTGTAGATAACTTGCGTCCAATCCAGATATCAGCAGTAAAATACGGATTACAACCAATCGCTCCTAATCCTGTCGGTGCAAGCGGTGCAGATGTTAACTTCTCTGTTGGCGGAAATAACATATTCACAGAAATCAAGCTCTATAACTCAAGCAGTGAACTTGTTTCCACAATATTCAGCGGAACATTGAATCCGGGAGAATATTCAGCAAGAATACCTGTTGAAAACCTCTCAAGCGGAATGTACTTTATCGAAATGGTATCAGGTCCGTTCAGCAGCGGTTACGAGAAACTCATCATCAACAAATAAAACTGATGATATGCGATAATAAAAAGCCGGACTTATTTTATTTAAGACCGGCTTTTTTTTGCAGTTAAAGTCGTTTGATAAGGTAAGTTAAATCTATTAAGCATACTTGCGAAGAACTTTGATCAATACTTCGAAATCTTTGGGGTAAACAGCGTTTAATTTCATCTCCTGACAATCGGGATGTATAAACTTGATATAAGATGAATGAAGAGTGAGGCGTTTCATTATCGGTTTTTCAGTAACATCCTTTCCCGTATTGAATTTCCTTTTTATTGAAGACAGGTAGAATTCTTTAACTCCGGAATACTGCTCGTCAATCAGCAAAGGATAGCCTATTGCTGCTGTATGAACTCGAATCTGATGTTGCCTTCCGGTAATAAGGTTGCATTCAACGAGAACAGCAAGTCTAAAGCGTTCCAAGGGTCTTATTATTGTCAAGGCATATTTACCTCTGGCTGAGGGAATCATACCACCCTTGCCGTTTGGATTTGCCATAATAGGTATATCTACTTCCAGTTCATCATGCGAGAAAGAACCACGCAACACAGCATGATACACCTTAGTGATACTATGGTCCATAAACTGTTCATTTAGCATCTTATGTGCTGATGCATCCTTTGCAAATATTATCAACCCACTCGTTTCTTTGTCAATTCTGTGTACGACAAATACATTCGGCAACTCGCTCTCGAGCAGACGTACGAGGCTTGGAGCATTCTTGTCAAACCTATCAGGAAGGGTAAGCATGCCGGCCGGCTTATTAAGAGCAATTATACGTTCATCTTCATAAATAATATCTACATTACTTTTAGACAAATTCTTATAGCTCATATTTTCCTGTTGCAGAATCATAAGTATTAGACATTAGCATAGCGATAGTCATTGGTCCGACACCTCTTGGTACGGGTGTTATAGCAGATGCTTTCTTTGCAGCTGACTCGAAATGGACATCACCAACTATACGGCTGCCGTTCTTTGCTGAAGGGTCATTGATTCTATTTACACCAACATCAATCACGACAACTCCTTCTTTCAGCGTATCACCTTTAATCATTTCCGGAACTCCAATGGCTGCGACTAAAATATCAGCTTGTTTGATATAATACGACAAGTCATTTGCTGCGGAGTGACATACTGTAACAATTGCATCGGCATCGGGTGTCTTCTGCATCATCAGTGCTGCTATGGGCTTACCTACAATATTGCTGCGTCCGATGACGACAGCATGTTTACCTCGTAATTTGATGTTGCTGCGTTTGAATAATTCCATGATACCAGCCGGCGTACATGGTACAAAGCCCGGAAGACCACTAAGTAATCTACCGGCATTCTCTGGATGAAATCCGTCAACATCTTTAGCCGGAGATATTGATTTCAGCACTTTATATTCATTTATTTGACGCGGCAGGGGCAGTTGTACTAAGATACCGTGAATATCGGGTGATTCATTCCATTGATTAATTAAGCTCAGCACTTCGTCTTCGCTTGTATTCTCAGGTAAACGCTCTATTACTGAATGAAATCCTATTTCTGTACATGCTTTAAATTTCATGTTAACATAAATTTCTGAAGCAGGATTGTTCCCTGCAAGCAGTAATGCCAAACCGGGCTTTATGCCCTTTGTTGCTAATAACTCGCCGGTTTTTATCTTCAATTCCGAACGTATATCGTCGGCAATTGATTTTCCGTCAATGATATTTGACATTTTTTACTCTTTATAATTTATAAAATTATATTTTAATATTTAAAATATTTTCAATTAAATTTATGTCGAAAGGGACAAAAAAATGTTGTTCTGTCAGATAATTTTCTTTTTTTGGAAAAAATATGGAAACTTCTTTTGAAAAAATGGTTCAGATTTTTCTATGTAATATACTAAAAGCATAAAAAAAGCAAGAGTCATTACAGCGGTTGTAATCAATACCCAGCCTGACAGTGATTGTCCGATATAGTATTGAATACCTTTGCTGATTCCCGTTCCGTAAATAATGAAAATATGAAGAACATAAATCATCATAGTTTTCTTTCCGACTGAAGCAATTATTGGAGGGATTTTGAACAAATTGGACAATAATGCTAAAATACCAAGTATTATGAAAGTATTACCAAGATGATAATACAGGAAATTATGGTTCAGAAGATATTTAAAATTA
>JBAYPL010000197.1:0-5403 GCA_041677745.1 Kapaibacterium sp. (SeqCode) | reverse complement strand
CTTAAAATTGGTTAATTTTAAATTTGTAGTATTGCAATTTTTAAATAATTATTTTTAAGGATATTTGAAATGATGTTACAAGCTCAATCGTTTTATGCAGTTTTAGTCATAAGTGTAATTTTTGGAATGACAACAAATATGATAAATGCACAAAACGACCTGCCAAACAGAAATGATGTAGCAGACAAATACAAATGGAATCTTCAGGATATTTTCAAACAAGCGTCTGAATGGGAGTCTGAGTATTCTGCACTCGAAAACGATATCAAGAAATTTGACTCATACCGTGGTAAAATTTCTAAATCAGCTAAAGAATTACATTCTTATCTTAATTATTCGAGTGAAATCGGTAAGAGATTTTCAAGAACTTACCTTTACGCCTCGCTCGGTAGAGACACTGATTTAATCAGCAATGAGTTTCAGGTAATGTTTGCTAAAATGCAAAGAATGGGAGCAGAGTTAGGTTCTGTCACATCTTTTGCAGTACCGGAAATATTAACTATAACTAAATCCGATTTTGAACGATTCCTTAAAGAAGAGCCAAAGCTAAAAGAATTCGAGCATGAGCTTCGCGGAATCTTCAAAATGCAAGCACATACTTTGAGTGCTGAAGAGGAGAATCTGATAGCTAAGTTATCACCGATTTCTCAAATCCCTAACAACACATATTCTATTCTCAACGATGCAGAGCTACCTTTTCCATCCATCAAGTTAGCTGACGGTTCGGAAGTCAAGCTCTCCCACGGAAGATACAGAGCAGCCTTGTATTCACTCGACAGAGATTACAGAAAAGCTGTTTATAAAGGAACTTATGAGCCTTACGAAAAGCTCAAAGGTACTTTTGCCACCTTGTATAACGGAAGATTACGAACAAGAGTAATCAACTCAGAAATAAGAAATTACAAAAGCCCGATTGAGGCAGCTCTCTACCAAAATGATATACCCGTCAGTGTATATGAAAATCTTGTAAATGTGGTAAACGAAAATCTACGGACTTTACATCGCTGGGCTTCCATCAAAAAGCGTGCTCTGAAATTGGATGAACTTCATCCTTATGATACTTATGTTACACTTTTCCCTTCAACACAAAAAGAATATAAGTATGACGAGGCAGTAGAAATAACCTTAAAAGCATTAGCTCCTCTCGGAAAAGATTATGTTGACGCCGTAAAATACGGTTTTGAAAACAGATGGATAGATGTTTATGAAACCAAAAATAAGCGTAGCGGTGCTTATTCAAACAGCTCGGGCGCAGGACCACATCCATTCATTCTGTTGAACTGGAATAATACTCTTGATGATGTATTTACTCTGGTACACGAAATAGGACACAATATGCACTCCTACTATTCAGAGAAAAATCAACCTTTCCATTATGCCGGATATTCAATTTTCGTAGCCGAAGTTGCTTCAATTACTAATGAAGCATTACTGCTCGACTATCTTGTTGAAAATGCATCGAGCAAAGAGGAAAAAATGGCTCTGATTGAGAAATTCCTTATCGGTGCTCAAGCTACTTTTTTCAGACAAACAAGATTTGCTGATTTCGAGAAAGCTACTCATGACAGAGGATTGAATGGTGAGATACTTACCGAAGAAGCTCTCACAAAGCTATTTGGTGATATGTATCAAAAATACTGGGGTCCTGAAATGACTACCGATACAGAAGAAGGACTTTCATGGGCAAGAGTTCATCATCTTGTCAAGTATGATTTCTATGTATATCAATACGCTACCGGATTTGCAGCTGCACAAGCATTAGCCGAACAAATAAAAAATGAAGGTAAACCAGCCATTGACCGTTACTTGAAGTTCTTAAGCAGCGGCAGCTCTGATTATCCAATAAATGTTCTTAAAAATGCAGGTGTGGACATGGGCAGTAAAGCTCCTATCGAGTCTGCGATTTCAAGAATAAACAGATACCTTGATGAACTTGAAAAATTGATGAATGAATAATCTCATTCGGAAAAGGGTTGCCAAATTGAATTGACAACCCTTTTTTATTATCTATTTATTTCCTTTTATATATAATAAATGGAGTAATAGTAGTATCTATACGGAAATTCTCTTGGATATATTGATAGTTCGTTGTATCTGCTCGCAAGCTTTCGCTGCTTGATAAATTATGACCGTTCAGATATGGGTGATTATCATTGTCTTGAACTATAACCCAATTAGATTTCATTAATTCCTGACTATGCATCTTTCTCCAATCATCAATTTTAAAAATTCCGTAGTAAAAACAAGATTGAGGCAGAGCGGATGAGGGATAATCTTTAAGAAAATAATTGATTATATTTCCACCTATTGAAATTGTCTTCACGAAGTCATGTGGTTTTGCTTTCGATTTGATATAATCGGATACATCCAAGTAGGTTTGCCTAAGTAGTATGTTGTCTGAAGCGTTTTCGTAATAGGAATTATATTTATGCTTATCATTTAAAAAAGAATACATTATTAGCATTTCCTTTGAATACCTTATAAATGGTGAGAATACAAACAAGAGTAATATCAAGGACACGAGTAAACCCTTATTCAATAAATTATAATTTTTGAACTTGACGTTTCTGAATGTTTCTACTAAACCTATGGCTGAAAGCAATGACAAAGGCAATATCAATCTCGGGTAATGCAAAACAGACAGCTTCCTTTCGATAATGATGCTGATAAATAATAGAAATGATAATATCATAACTATATTCAAGAATTCGTTATCAGAATATTTTTTTTGCTGAAAAACAAAAAAAACACCTATGATAAAAAAAACAAAAAACGACATCGAGTAATTGTAGGTAAACAACATGGACGTTGAAGTCAGCATGTGCTTAAGAAAATCAGTATTTAATTCAGGAATGGAGGAATAAAACCCCAAGAATCGGTTGACATTCATAAATCCTTCAAAAACTTCCCCGGACAACAGAGGTAATAAAGTAGAACCAAAACCTACTATGGATCCAATGATAATCAAACATGAGCTTTTCCAAGCGTTTTGTTCTTTGTTTATAATCAGACGGAGTACAAATGATACTGCTACCACCCCAAAAGAATATTTAAATCCGATGATAACACCAATTACGAAGCCCATCAACAATAAGTTGATTATCTTTTTATCATAAAATAAAATGAAAGAAATCAACAACAGCAGTGCAAAGAGTGACTCCGGAGTGATACTTCCGTTATAACCAAGAACTACAAAGGAAATACTGTAAATTAGAGATGCTATTCCTGCTATCAACTTGTCTTTTAAATATTTGACAATTACAATATTCAACAATATTATTGTTGTACTCTGCCATATAAAACTAAACAATCTGACACCAATATCATTAAATCCGAAAATTTTATATATTACTGCAAAAAGGTAAAAGAATCCAGGCGGTTTTACATCAACATAATCAACATAAATGAGTTTGCCTGTCGCTATAGCTCTTCCTGCTTCCAGAAATATGGCTATATCACCGAATATTGGATGGAATAAGGTCGGAATTAATAATATTATTGATATTATTATCAAAATAAGATGGGATTTTCTTTGGTCTAAGCGTAATAAATCTGTTCTCATTTTACATAATTTTCATTTAATCTAAAGTAGTAATCGTAAAAATAGTTATTTTTTTGAAATTAATGCAAAAAAAAAACGGACCGAAAACATAAGAATTCGATCCGTTTTAACAAAAATCGTTATTTATTATTTGACAATAACGACTGGAATTTGAGCTTGTGAACCATCAATTTCAGCCATTATGTAATAAGTTCCTGCTGAGAAACCGTTAGCAGAAAATTCAATAGAATGATTACCAACTTCAACTGAATTGTTAACTAACTCTTGAACTTTTCTTCCGGCCAAATCCATAACATATATTCTCACATTTTTTGCACCATTTCCTGTTATGGTATAGTTAAATCGTGAGTTAGCAGATACCGGATTAGGTGTCATTGACATTGATAACATGCCATTCGGAGTAGTACCGTAAGCGACAGAGCCGGCAGGATTACCTATGCCGCTGAGATTAACTGTCGAACTCTGTTCATTAGCTCCATTGCTCATGACATTTAACGCCGCAGTGAAATTACCACCTGATGTAGGTGCAAATCTTACTTTTATTGTTGATGAGTTGCCGGGAGTTATACTAGTTACATCAGCACCGGATACAATTGAGAAATAACCATTGTCATCTCCGGTTATTGCAATCTCGCTAATATTTAGGTTTTCATCGCCTGAATTTGTGATAACAACATCTAATTCTTTGTTCTTATCAGTATCAACTGTACCAAAGTTGAGAGCGTTTGTATTAAGTGAGATACTTGGACCACCGGGGTTAGTTGTTGGTTCAGTTACCCAGTCAAGAATTCTTTCAACTAAAAGGCGTCTGTCATTAGGATTCAAAGCTTCAAATCCTACGCTCAAGTAAACGTATCTTGAGTTACCTTTTTGGAAACGTAATCCTCCGCCTTTAGAAACATCATTATCAAGATTGAGGAATTGGACACCGTCAGAACCGCTGGTCGGACGAATGAAATCAGTCCAGTAAACATAGAACGGATTGGTTGTTTGATTATACTGATTACCTATAAAAGCCATACCATTGCTGATAGGATCATTTTGAATGCCTTTAATATCAAAATTATATAATGTTCCACCCCATTGGTTATTGACAATTTGTCTTCTGTTAACAGCTTGAGCAGCCGACTCTACACCGATAGATTTGTAAAAGTCTCTTGCTTGTTGCGAACCTTGTTGTGAGTTTGCAAATGTCAGGTCATAGTCAGAAGCCATTATTACTTTTTTACCGGAATTGATAGCTTCTAATATTTGGTTCATTATGATACCGCTTTCATTGAATCTGCCTCCGAAAAGTCCGTATAGGTCAAAGTTGTTGGAAACTATTGACACTTCGAAATCTTTTGGACTGAAAGTATTGAGAATTTCTGCATTGATAGGAATGAGAGCAGTTTCGGATGCATATTTTTGTAAACCGTTAACAGCATTTACAATTGCTGAAATCTGACCGTGAGCACCAACAAAAATTGCGTACTTTGTCTTGTTGCTCAGTGCCAGAAAACGAACTGATTTAGTCATCGGGAAGTCCTCACCGATATTTATTGGCAGTGCATTGAAGCTGATTTCAGCCAAGCCGGCTGTACTACCTGAAGTAACATTAACCTTGAACTCAACTGTAGCTCCAGCAGGAACATTCTTCTGATTTTCAACTAACTCAACACTCCAACCGTTAGGAAGAGCTATGCTCTCATTTCTGCTAATCAAAACATCAACAGCTTTGGAGCTTGGATTATTGACAGTAATAGTTTTTTCTACAGTTGAATTCGCATCAATTCTAAAGTTCTTATCAAGAGCATCTACAGCAAGATTAAACTTTGGTTTTGATTCTAAATCAATTATGT
>JBAYPL010000196.1:0-5405 GCA_041677745.1 Kapaibacterium sp. (SeqCode) | reverse complement strand
TTTTCAAGTATTTCTTCCATCAATATATTTGTTCTATATATATTACTATCTAATGTAAAACTTGTCTCCCAAGCATCCTTTGTCGTTTGTAAGTATACTTGCTTTGTTGAACTAATTACGGATAAACCAGTGATAGAATCTTTCATTAATATATGCAATAAAATTGATTTATCTGATAATTGTTTTGAACTAAAATTCTTACCACCATCAGTACTTTTAATAAGTGTTCCTTCCCACGAAGATATATAGAAATAATCAGGATGTGGGGAAACACATAATTTGGCATTTAAAAATCTTTTAGTTTGAGGATTGTCATATTCAGTTTTATACTGCATAAGCCATTTCTTACCACCATCTGAGGATAAATACAACTCAGCAAAACCGGTTTGTTGTAAGAGACAATAACAATTAAGACTATCCCAACAGTCAATATTTACAACATGCCCTGTATTTAACTGTTTAATGTGCTTCCAATCGCTTGAATAACTGTTCTGACAAATTAAGATAAACAGTATTAATAAAGATATCTTCATTAGAGTACTCCTCAAATTAAAAAAGTGTGCACTTCCGTAGTAAAAAATACATACGGAAGTGCAATTAAATTAACGTACCAATATAATCTTATTGGCAAATATATGAACATCATCAATTAATATACTGTAGAAGTAAACTCCATTTGACAATGTATTTAAATCAAATACATAAGAATTTGTACCCTGAGCAAGCGAATACGAATTTTTGTACTGCTTATTCATAACAAAACCCTTATTTTGATTATATAAAAATTTTTCACTTCACATATAAGTGAATATCAATTTACAAACAATTTTTTGAAAAGAACAATTATATCCACAACTAAACTAACAAAATTTTTCTTTCCTGCAAAGAAAAAAATGATAAACTGCAAATTTATTAAATAAATTTTATTTGTTACACATTTATTATGCTTATTACACACATTATCGCAAATTTACTAAAAATTTTCTCGGTCTCACATGACGTCGTTTGTATAAATTACAAAAGCCCATGCTATAGGAAGTAAGAAATCAAGAAAAGAAAATTTTTCGAATAAAATATCGTCCTATGAGTAATTATAAATAATTATCACAGAATAATTATGGATACAATTATAAAAGAAGATGCTACTCGAAAGAGACTTGATGAAATTAACAATGATATTGAAAAATTAAAGAAAATCAGAACTGAATTAAAATTAAGATGGGAAAACGAAAAGGAGCTGATTTTCAGACTGAGAAAGGATAAAGCAGAAATCGAGCAGCTGAAAACTACTGCTGAGAATTTGGAGCGAACCGGAGATTTGGCAAAAGTAGCTGAGATAAGATACGGAGAGATTCCCAGATTGGAAGCAGACATTTTAAAGGTAAATGAGCAATTAAATGAAGTTCAGAAGAATGGCAAACTGCTCAAAGAAGAGGTGGGTGCCGAAGATATTGCTGAAATTGTCTCCAAGTGGACAGGAATACCGGTCAGCAGGATGCTTGAAACCGAACGTATGAAGTTGATTAAAATGGAGGACAGGCTGCACGAGCGTGTAATTGGTCAGCATGAAGCTGTTTCTGTGGTTTCAAATGCTATAAGACGTTCAAGAGCAGGATTACAAGACGAGAACAAGCCGATAGGCTCATTCATATTTATAGGAAGTACCGGTGTTGGCAAAACAGAACTCGCGAGAGCCTTGGCAGAATTCTTATTTAATGATGAACATGCTGTCATAAGAATTGACATGAGCGAGTATATGGAGCGTTTCTCCGTTTCAAGACTCATTGGAGCTCCTCCGGGTTATGTCGGCTACGAAGAAGGTGGACAATTGACCGAAGCAGTAAGACGAAAACCATATTCAGTAGTACTGCTCGATGAGCTCGAAAAGGCACACCCGGAAGTTTTTAATTTACTCCTTCAGATGTTGGATGAAGGACGTTTGACAGACGGAAAAGGAAGAGAAGTTGACTTCAGAAACTCAATAATAATTATGACTTCCAATCTTGGTACTGAAATAATTAATGATAAACTAATATTGATGAATGACAATAATCGTCAGGATATTATTTCCGAGATTAGGGTTAAGATTACTGAAATGTTACGAAAAAGACTTAGACCGGAATTTCTGAACAGAATTGACGAGATAGTTCTGTTTCAGCCTCTGTCAAGTAAAGAAATCAGGATGATTGCTGATTTGCAAGTTAAAAGAGTCAGAGATAAATTATCTAATAACGGAATTATAACAGATATTACAGAACAAGCACTTGATTGGTTGGCTAATCTCGGGTATGATGCCATGTTTGGCGCCAGACCATTAAAAAGAGCGGTTCAGCGCCACATAGCCGACCCCTTAGCAGTCAAGATATTAGCCGGTGAAATTAATTCCGGTGATACAATAATCATTGATTCTGATGATAGTGGAAAATTTTCCTTTAAAAAGCGATAATTTTTTAGTTAATTTGCACTATAAAAGATGCTTAAATGACTAAAACTTTTTTAAATATTATAATTATATTGTTTTTACCTGTGTCGGCACTTATAAACAGTTGCTCATCGGTAAAGAGTGATATTCCTATGAAGGTCATTGATTTTCAAGGTGTTTCTGAGATTAAAAAGGGAGAAAAAGCAGTTCTGAGATGGGATATTGAGAATGCTGATAAAGTTAGAATCAGACAATTGCAAAGAAATTACAACTCACGGGACAGTGTGTTAATTATGATTGACAGTACAAGTGAATTTGATTTTATTGTCACAGGCTCAAGCGATTCCCTTAAATTAGTATGGAAAATTTATGTTGATGATACTTCCGGCGAAATAACTGCCGGTCCCATAATATCAGGTATTAAGAATCAAAAGCCTTCATTTGTTAATTCTACCTATTTACGAGGAATACAGTCTGTAAAAGCAGCATCACCGGGGAAATTCCTAAAAATTATGAGTTATAAATTTCCGTTTGAAAGTAAAAATTCAATCCGTGCTAATGCACTATTGCTCGATGAATTTGGTAATTATATCAGCGGATTGGACAAACCGAGCTCAGGATTCGGCGATTTAAGGGCGGAAACAGGTTGCTCAGGAAAAATGAAATTTTCGCCTGTAACGGGATTTAAAGAGATAGGAATTGTGGATTCAACAGCTGTTGATTTTGTGTTATTATTAGATAATTCTGCAATTGCCGGAGACTACTACCCGATATATGACCAAATTTCTGAATTCGTTAAATCTGTACCAAAACAAGACAGATTTGCACTGTATAATTTTAATCAAAATTTTACCGAGACTATTCCTCTGAAGTTAGTAAATGAAATCGAAGATTTAGGCAACTTACACATCAACAGTAATGGTTTGTCATCAATATTCAAATCACTTCACCACACTATTAATAAATTAACCCAATACGATTTAAACAGGAAAAAAGTCATAGTCATGATAGCTTACAGCACCGACAATGCTTCAATAATTTATGACAGAAACGACATAATAGAAAAAGCCGTTGAATCTGATATTCCGGTATATGTATTAGGTGTTGGTAATGCTGTTGACAGTTATTCTCTGCGTTCGATAGCCGAGCTTTCCGGTGCACGTTATTATCCGGTCGAAGAGAGTGAATTAAATAATATTTCATTGATATTAAATGAAATTTTATTCTCTCAGAGAATACATTATAAATTTGATGTTTCGGTTCCTCCATTACTCGAAGAAGATTGTGAAGCAGTTCATGCTTATTACAGCTTGATTGCCAATAACAGCACAGTATATGATACATTAATGATTAAGACAAAGCAAGACAGGCATGAGTTCCCGTATATGGCAGCAGCCTCGTTTGAGCATCGTGACACAGTCGTATCAGATGATTATCTCGAATCCGTCAAATTCCTTGCTGAAGTGATGAAAAATAATCCTGGACTACCGATTGAATTAATCGGAAACGCAAGCATCGAAGGTAATGAATCATTTTGTTATAATCTTGGTTTGAAACGCGCACAAGCTGTGAGAAGAATACTCATACTATATGGTGCTGACCCGTCAAATATACGAATTAGAAGCGACGGCAGCAACAATCCGATTTACTACTTGCAGGAAAGGAATTGGATGCAATATTACAACCGACGGGTAGAAATCAAATGGCTCGACCCTGAGTTACTTCCATACGAAATTATTGCACAGACTTCAGAGACTGAATCTGAAGCTCTCGAAATTGTTGAGAACTGGGAAGACAAAGGCTATCGTGCATATTATGAGCGTTATCTTCGGAACAATATTCCAAATTATAGAATTAAAATTTGGGGTTTTTCTACAATTAATGATGCTGAAAAAACCGCTAAGAAATTATCCTCGGATTACGGGACTAAATTCCTAGTACAATGATATTTTACGTAATACAATTTTTCAAATAGTTTTCAACATTCATCATTATTTTTATAATTATTAGTGTTATTTGCCATAAATATATTATTTTTGAAGATTTGATAAATAACCAAAATATATTAAATTATGGAATTTAGTGTAGAATTTACCGAACGAACATTCGATAATAAACGGAGAAAGCCTGATGAGTTCTCCGAAATCGCTTCAAAGATTAGAAGAGATATAATAAAAAGTTTGTTATTAGCAAAGTCCGGCCATAGTGGCGGACCCTTGGGTATAAGTGACTTGATAAGTGTTTTATTCTTCGGCGACTATATGAAATACGATGCTAATAACCCTGCTCTTCCCGATAGAGACCGTTTTGTACTAAGCGCCGGACACATGGCACCTGTACTTTATGCAGTGCTTGCACGAGCCGGATATTTCCCCGTATCTGAACTTTCGACATTACGTAAATTCGGCTCAAGGCTCCAAGGTCATCCGGGACTTGATGTAGGCTTGCCGGGTGTCGAAACTTCATCAGGCTCACTTGGACAAGGTATCTCAATCGCAGTCGGTATGGCTATAAGTGATAAACTCATTGACAAAAACCGTAGAGAAGTGTTCTCGATAACCGGCGATGGTGAGTTGCAAGAAGGTATTTGCTGGGAGTCTGCAATGACTGCCGGTTCTCTCGGATTAGATAATCTTTGCTGGATAGTTGACAATAATGATTGTCAGATTGACGGCAGGGTCAAGGATATCATGAGTGTATATCCTTTGACAGATAAATTCGAAGCATTTAATTTTGACGTCATTGAAATTGACGGCCACAATTATTCAGATATAACCATGGCTCTGGATAGGTTCAAAGAAAATCATTCAAACGAAATAGGAAAGCCTACTTGCATAATTGCTAAAACAATAATGGGTATGGGTGTTTCGTTTATGTATGATAATTACAAATGGCATGGTAATCCGCCGAATATGAAACAAGCAGAGCAGGCTCTGGAGGAACTGGCTTTATGATTAAACAAGTACATCTTTTAATGATTCTA
>JBAYPL010000195.1:0-5415 GCA_041677745.1 Kapaibacterium sp. (SeqCode) | reverse complement strand
GTAATTTGGAAATTATTTACTTTATAAATGAAAAAAGAGATAATTATACATTCGGCAATAAATGAGGTACGAGTAGCCATCACAGAAGATGGTGAACTTGCGGAATATCTTATTGAATTGCCTAATAAGGAGCGATACATAGGCAGTATCTACCACGGGAAAGTGAGTAAGATTCTGCAAGGTATCAATGCTGCCTTTATTGATATCGGATTGAACCAAGATGCATTTTTACATTTTTCCGATATTGACGAAAATCTCGAAATGAATGTCATAACTGAAGAGGACGATGAAGAGACATTTCAGGACGACAATAAACTAACGACCGAATCTAATAACGAAGATGAACAATCCGAAAAAGAATCTGACAAAAAGAACAAAAAGAAGAAACATCCTAAGAGTCGGAAAAATTCGTCAAAATTGGCAACTTTTAAGACCAAACGCTCAGGAGAAATAACGGTCAACCTGAAGGAAGGTCAATGGGTAACGGTACAGATTGTCCGTGAAGCGTATGCAAATAAAGGTGTCAAGGTTACATCAAAAATTGCAATTCCGGGTAGGTATGTTGTTTTTCTGCCAAAAGATGAACTCGTCGGAGTATCAAGGAAAATTTCATCTTATCAGGAACGTAGAAGACTTAGGACTACCGCTAAAAAATTTCTTCCGGATGGAGCAGGCTGCATAATTCGTACTGCTGCAAGAGGTAAAAACGAAGAAGAACTAAAAAGAGACTGGGAAGAACTGCTGAGTATTTGGGCTGAGATTGATTACAAAATCAACTCTTTGGACAAACCCGGTAATGTTTACATGGATATGCAGCTTGCAAACAGCATTATCCGCGACCTCTTCACTCCAAATGTACAAAAAGTAGTCGTTGATTCCAAAAAACTCTACAAGGAACTTATTAGCTATATTCGTCGTGTTTCACCACATTTAGAAAGTCGTGTTGAACTATACACTGGCAAGAACGGAATATTTGAAGATTTTGGTGTTGATAAAGAATTAGCCAAAACCTACAAAAGGCGTGTTAATCTGCCGAGTGGCGGCGACATAATGATTGAGCATACAGAAGCTATGACAGTAGTTGACGTTAATTCCGGAAAAACAATCGAAAGAGATCAGGAACGTAGCGCCTTTAAAACGAACATGGAAGCGATGAAGGAGACTGCTAAACAAATCCGGCTCAGAGATTTGGGTGGCATGATAATAATTGACTTCATTGATATGACCGATGAAGGCAATAAAAAAAAGCTTTTTGCTGAAATGAAGAAAGAATTATCGGGAGACAGGGCTAAAACAGTGATTTATCCTTTATCCCAATTGGGGCTTATGCAAATTACTCGTCAACGCATAAATCAGAATATTGTCGAGAAGCTAACAGAGTCTTGTCCGATGTGTAAAGGCAGCGGCAGAATTACCTCAAAGGCAGTTCTTGTTAATGAAATTGACAGATGGTTGAAGAATTTCAGACGTTCAAGTACAGAATTCCGATTGATTTTGCATGTACATCCAAGCATAGCCGACTATATTACTACTGGCACAATTTCCGTCATTTCTAAGCTGATGCTGAAATATTTTGCAAGAATTAAAGTGCAACAGTCAGACTCTGTTGGAATTGACCAATTTAAATTTTACTCGATACGCCAACAAAAGGATATTTCCGGCGATTTTATGTAATTTAATGATATTATGAAAAAAAGAAGAATCAGCATATTGGGAGCTACAGGCTCAATAGGCAAACAAACATTAGATGTACTGGATTTAATGCCCAATCTCTTTGAGGTAAATTATATCACAGCAAATAAGAATACAGTTTTTTTAGAAGAAATATGTAACAAATACAAGCCGAATGGTGTTGTCATTACAGACGAAACTTCTTATAAAGACTTTGTTCAAACTACTAACTTCACAGGGAGGATATTGTTCGGAGATTCAGGAATGGAAATTGCTGCCGGAAGTGATGACAACGATCTTGTGTTATCTGCCTTGGTAGGATTTTCAGGAGTCATACCAACACTTAGTGCTATTGAGAGTGGTATCCCGGTTGCCCTCGCAAATAAAGAGTCTTTAGTCAGTGCCGGTAATATTATTATGTCTGCCGCCAAAATCAATGATATACCAATTCTCGCTGTGGATAGTGAGCATAGTGCCATACTCCAGTGTCTTGCCGGTGAGTCAGTGGATAGCGTCGAAAAGATTATTTTAACTGCCTCAGGCGGTCCTTTTAGGAATACGGCTCTTGAAGATTTTGACAAACTAACTATTCAGCAAGCTCTGAGTCATCCTAACTGGACAATGGGAAGTAAAATTACCATTGATTCAGCTACCATGATGAACAAAGGCTTCGAAGTTATCGAAGCCCATTGGCTCTTCAATCTCGGACCTGATAAAATTGATATAGTCATACATCCACAAAGTATTATTCATTCTTTTGTTCAGTTCACCGACGGCTCTGTAAAAGCACAACTTGGTATGCCGGATATGCGTATGCCTATTTCTTATGCTCTTACATATCCTAAACGTCTCAAATATGACTTTCCGAGAATTGACCTTGTAGAGCTCGGTCATTTAGACTTCCAAGCACCTGATTATGAAAGATATCCGTGCTTAAGACTTGCATTAAATTCATTAAGTCAGGGCGGAAATTCTCCTGCGGCACTTAATGCCGCCAACGAAGTTTGCGTCAATGCGTTTTTAAACGGTGAAATACAATTTTCGCAGATTCATCGAATCATAGAAAAAGTACTCGATAAAATGAAATTTTACGATAATCCAGACTTGGATATCATCATACAAACTGATAAATCAGCTAGAGAACTAACATTATTTTTAATTCAAAATCAATAGAACATGGAAATTTTAAGCAGTGCGATATATTTTATAATTGTAATCGGTATTTTAGTAGCAATCCACGAGTTCGGACATTTTATAGCCGCGAGGATGACCGGTATGCGTGCCGAAGTTTTTTCCATAGGTATGGGTAAGAGACTTTTCGGATGGAACAAGATTAATGGATTTACTTTGGGTAAACTCGATGAGTCTATAGTTTTGGGTAATCATACCGATTATAGAATTGCAATATTTCCGATTGGCGGATATGTAAAAATATCTGGAATGATAGACGAAAGTTTCGATACTGATTTTCAAAGTAGTGAACCTCAACCCTATGAATTCAGGTCTAAAAATGCATTTCAGAAGATTTTTGTATTAAGTGCAGGTGTAATAATGAATATTATTCTTGCAATTACAGTCTTTGGCGGAATTGCATATTTCCAAGGCAAATCGGAATTTTCAACGACAACTATAGGAAGAATCGATTCCAATTCCATAATGGAAAAAACCGACTTGATGCCAGGAGATAAAGTATTAACTGTAAACGACAGAAAGATTACAAGTTGGTCAGAGTTTATTGATAATATCACTTTAAAAGATTTTGGCAAACAACTCGACCTTAAAGTCAATCGTCAAGGTAAGGAAAAGAATATTGTTATTGACGGTTCCTATATTATTAAGGCGCTAGCCAATAAACAGGCACTCGGTATCAGCCCGGGCGGTATTGATATTTTTATTGATGACGTAAGTAAGGGTTCACCTGCTGAAAAAGCAGGACTGATAAAAAGCGACACGATTAAAGCTATAAACGGGAATGAAATTAATACTCTTACAGCAATGCAGGACAACTTGCAAAATTATAAGTCAAAGCCTGTATTTGTCGAATGGAAAAGAGGTTCACAGCTCATGAATGATACAATTATCACAAACGAAGCCGGAATGCTTGGCATCAGGCTTGGGTTTGGTCCGATTGTTAATGTTGATTACTCATTTTTTGAGTCTGTAATTATCGGATTTGAGGAAAGTTATAATTCCTTCAAGTTGCTTATTCAGTCAATCAAACAAATTTTTGTCGGGAACTTGTCATTCAAAGAAACAATAGGCGGTCCGATTATGATTATGGACATGGCCGGAGAACAAGCAGGAAGAGGTTTGGTCAGCTTTCTTAATTTCTTGGCTTTACTGTCAATATCACTAGCCTTTATGAATATATTGCCTTTCCCTGCACTCGATGGCGGACACATTGTTTTTGCTCTGCTAGAAGGAATTTTAGGAAAGGAAGTACCGGTAAAGGTCAAGATGGCCTTTCAACAAGGTGGTGTTTTCCTGCTTCTTTTGTTCATGGTATTCGTTTTGTTTAATGATGTAACACGGATTTTAAAATAAATTGAAAAAGAATAATCAACCTTTAATATTAATTACAAATGATGATGGAATTAATTCACCCGGCATAGAATCACTTAAAAATGCACTGACTCCGCTCGGTGAGGTAGTGATTGTCGCACCGGAAAGTCAAAAGAGTGCTGTCAGTAGTGCTTTGACAATCAATAAGCCTTTAAGAGTAATTCCTTATAAAAAGAACGGCAATTTATTCGGATACTCTGTTAACGGTACTCCTGTTGACTGTGTTAAAATTGCAATTTCAACTCTGTTGGACAGGAAACCGGATTTGGTCGTCAGTGGCATCAATCACGGTAGAAATACCTCTATCAATGTGTTATACTCAGGAACTGTAGCCGGCGCCGCAGAAGGACTTATTGCAGGAATCAATTCCATAGCTGTTTCTCATGCATCTCATAATATTGAAAGCAACTTAGACGGAGCTGAAATATTTACTCATATTTTGGCAAGAAAATTGCTTAATGTCTCAAACAAACAGAAGGTTTTGCTGAATGTAAATGTTCCGGACTTACCTTCAATGAAAATTAAAGGTGTTCGACTAACAAAACTAAGCTCATCAAGGTGGGCTGACAAATATGAAAAAAGGCAAGATCCGTTTGGAAATGAGTATTTTTGGTTTGCCGGTGAATTTATAACCGCCGATAATACTCCAGATACTGATGATTCTGCCGTCAACGACGGATATATATCAGTATCGTCGGTTAATTTTAACATGTATGATGACAGTTTTAATGATTTTGTTGAGTTGGAGAGCTTAAATCATGAGTATGAGGATAAATACAGAAGGAATTAAAGCAGGTATGGAACTTGCCGAGCCAATTTTAAATTGTTACGGTCAAACCTTACTTAATTCCGGCGTCATACTCAATACAAAACATATCAGAATTCTGAAAACATGGAATATTTACAATGTTACCGTCAAAACAGAAGATAATGAACAACATGATACAAACCTGCCAAGTGATGAGATAATTCAAATATGTAGAAACAGCTTAGTTAAAAAAATAGATTGGATTCCTGAGCTTTCGATTGAAGAGGACTTGTTTAATACAGCAGTGTTGAACAATGCTTTGAATTATGGAGAGAATGAATGAAAACCGGTTTACTCGATATCAATTCGCTAATAAGAAGAGTTGACGCTTTCCCTACTTTACCGACAATTTATTATCGTTTAATCGAAATAAT